>JASEHA010000003.1 GCA_030018795.1 bacterium | reverse complement strand
AACCAAGATAGAATCTTAGGCTACATCTACCCTATTTACTTGCCGATTTCAGGTTTATCTGTTCTTTCACTAAGTTTTTCAATATAGCTCCAAACATTATTATCCAATAAACTGGTTCACTATAAACTTTTGCAATAAATATTGAGCTTATCATATGACCAATTATCCCAGATTCTAATGATAGGCAAACATATGCTTCAAATGAATTTTTATCAACCTTTCGCCTTATATCAAATGTTGTCTTAAAGTGAAAAATCAAGAGCAGAAGATATATTCCTAATCCCGGGATACCGCATTCACTTCCAAATTGGATATAAGTACTATGTGAAGTTTGCGGTTTAAGATAAGGGTTATACTCTGGAAAGGTAAGAGCAAAATTATCCATTCCAACTCCAACAATTGGATGATCTTTTATCATCTCAATCCCTGCCTGCCAAAGATATATCCTTTTCATTGCCGAGCCTTCATCCTTCTGATATGTCTTTATGGTTTCCATCCTTTTTATACACCTTCCACCTGCCTCTGTACCAAAGATTATTCCTGCAGCTAAGATAACAATTATTCCTATTATCCCAATCATTTTCCATCTAAGCTCTCGTAATCCTTGAAAGAGCATCCACAGCAGCATACTTGTAAGCCCTAACATACCTCCACGTGAGTTTGATATGATAATTGTACTCAATTGCATCAAGATAAGTCCATAACCCCAAAATCTTACCCACTTAGTAGGATAAAAAAGCATTGCAATTCCAAGAGGAAAGAACAAATCCAAAAGATGAGCTAAAGAATTATTGTCTGAATAAATTCCATTTACATCCCCTCCGAATAAAAGAGAATGGAATCCATTCAAAGAAAAATAGGTAATTCCAAAGATGTTTATTGCTAACAATATTTTTAATTTTTTCTGAGAATTAGCAATAGCTATTATAAGAAAACAAAATACAAATATCTTAAAAAACTTTATACTATCAGCCAAACTTGCTTCTACAGAGATATGGGCTGTTTGAGTTACTATAAACATCCACAAGGATAATATTCCAAGGATTACTAATTGTAATGGCCATTTAATGTTTAATTTCTTCTCACCAATTCCTTTTATTAACCAGGCAACCAATGTAAGCAAAGAAACATATAAAGAAACCCTCGCAGCACTACCAACTCCATGATCTTCGGGAGAAAAATAAAGCAAAAATGTAAAAAACACTACACCAACATAGGGTTCCCAAAAGATCATAGCAACCACAGTAACCATAATCAGTAAGAATATTGGCATCCTCCACCCTTCCATAAAGATTATACTCATCCCTAAAGCAATGCCAATAATGCTAAATACTATTATTTTTATATTCTGATTTTGACCAAATAATTCCTTTGTCCACACAAAACACTCATTCCTTTTAGACTCAAACAAAATCAGGTTAGAATAGAGCCAGTCTCCTGATTCACTCATAATAAAACGCACCTAACGGTGCTCACTACTAAGAATTAATATTATAGTATACTTATCTTCCCTTTTTCCACATAACACATTGACCTTTTGTCAGCCATCTAAAGAAACCAATTAATGCCCCAAGATTGCCCAGACAAAAATAAAATGGTATAGCAAACAGCCTCATCTTTGTCTCTGTTACCAAGCCAATCAATGCCAACACATAAAAGCATATCTGACACCAGAGAAGTATTTTCAACCATATTATATCCAGGGTAAACCAATTAGATATAAATAGAACAATCAAAAAGAATGGCAATAACCACCTGAGCAATCTATGAGAGATATACGCAAACAACAAAGGAATATTTGAAATAGAAGGTACCCCCTCGCCCTGCCATAAAGCCTGATACCCGCCAGCAGTAATTCTGGGTCTTCTTCTAAATTCATCCCTCCATGTAGGCGATGTTTCTTCAAAAGCCAATGCCTCAGGTTCATAAACTACACGAGACCCATGAATAGCAATATTCATAGAGGTAACAAAGTCGTCAAGAATAATATCATTAGACGGAGGAATATACCGTTCCCTGCGAATAGCATACATTGCTCCATCTACCCCAACAATATATCCTATAGCAGATTCCATTGCTTGAATCCATCTTTCATACTGCCAATAAATTCTTTCTCCCTGTCCAAATGATACCCTTTCACTCTCAAGCCTTACATCCCCTGTTACAGCCCCTATTAAAGGATCAGCAAAATTTCTTACTAATCTTTTAACAGCCTCTGCATGATACATAGTATTTGCATCAGAAAATACAACTATCTCACTTTTTACCTCTTGCATTGCCCGATTCAAAACCCCTGTCTTGCCCATTCTTTTCCCAAAACGCTTTAACACCACTCTATTGGATTCATATCCCTTAACTATTTCATCTGTCTCATCCTCTGATCCATCTGAGACCACAACAATCTCCATCTTTTCCTTTGGATAATCTATCTGCAAACTATTCTCAATCTTCTCCCTTATTACCCTCTCCTCATTATGTGCAGCTATTAATAATGTAACTGTTGGATAAATCTCTTTTTTCTCTACAACCTTTCTCCAAACAAAAGAAAGCAAGAATAACAAAACAGGATATCCTATATACACATATATAATTAGCAACAGAGAGAGAACAAATAATACTTTCATAATATTGCCTGATATATTTCCTCATATTCTTCAACAATCTTATTCCAGCTTCTTTCTGCCAACACCAATGCACGAACATTATTGCAAAGCATATCCCGCTTCTCCTGATTTTGAATCAACTCCAGACACCTTCTCGCAAGATCCTCTGGGTCACATGGCTTAAATAAAATCCCTGTCTTCCACTCTTTCACCAATTCCCTTATTCCGCCAACATTGCTTCCCAGCACAGCCTTACCCATACTCATAGCCTCAAGCGGCTTTAATGGTGTAACCAATTCAGTCAATCGCTCAGATCTTCTTGGATAGACAAAGATATCAATAACAGAATAATATCTCAATATATCTACATATGCAACCCTTCCAGTAAAAATTACATACGAATCTATCCCCAAATCTCTAACCATACCCTTAAGATTTTCCATTTCATCACCATCGCCCACTATTAAAAATTTTGTCTCAGAATATTCTTTTATGATCTTCGGCACAGCCTTTATCAAATACATTAACCCCTCAAAGGCATAGAATGACCCAATAAATCCAACTATAATCTTCCCTTTAATCTCATATTGATCAACAATCTTCTCATCCTTTTCCATAGGTCGAAACCTTTCTCCATCCACACCGTTAGGAACATAATAAACCCTATCTGGAGATATGCCCCGAGATACAATCTCTTTCTTTAGTTCATTGGCTATAGTTATAATTGCATCACATGATTTAAATATCGTGGTCTCTAAATATCGACTCACCCTATACCGGGCATCTCCTCTCTTAAGCTTTCCCTGCTCTACAGCTGAATCTTCCCAATTACTTCTTGCCTCATAAACAAATGGAATATTATATCTTTTTGCTACCCACATAGCTGGCAGTCCACAAAAGATTGGAGAATGACTATGAATTATATCAACCTTTTCTTTTTCAACTATCTCTACAATCCTTTTTTCTATATGACTTATAGTAACATATTCCTTAAAAACAGGCAGTTTGCATTGAAGCCTTTCCAATAAAGAATTTTTAAAAACCGTTCGATAATAAGGAATATCATCAAATATCTCACACATGCCAGATATCTCTGGCTCATGACGGGGAGAGGTAACTACCATAGGAGATATTCTTATCTTTTTTTGAAAATCAACAATATGTTTACTCCGAATCGCATACCCATCATTCCATGGCACTGAGTGGTTAAGAACATGCAATACCTTCATTATATCTCTCCTATCTCAGAAATATCTATTTTTATCGGCTCTCTCTTTACAAGAGACTCTATAATCTTAAAGGTGGTAAAGGTTGCCATGACAATCTCTCCAAACTCAATTGGCATTCTCTTGCCATCTTTTACCGCCTTTATAAAATCAAGCACCTCTTTTCTATGCCCCTTATCTACCCGTTTTAATTGAATCTCTTTTGTTTTCCCATTTCTCACCAAAACAGCCTTTTCAAAGTTATCAATCACGGCTACAGACCTTTCCCCAAAGATCTCAATCCTTTCTTTTGGAAAACTGCTATCCCCGCAGGCAATGTAGCTAATCATCCCCACAGAACCATCCTTAAAGGTAATGGTAATAGCCAGATTATCATTCGCAACCACACTACCTTCAATAGGAAGCGAAACTGCATAAATCGTATCCGGCTCTGAACCTATCAAATATTGTAATAGATCAACAAAATGGCATACCTCGCCAATGATTCGTCCCCCTCCCTCATCAGGGTCTTGAACCCAGCTGTTTTTTGGAATAAAACCAGCATTAATCCGATAGTGTATGATTAATTTGCTTGTTTTGTGACCAAAAAACTCCTTTACACTTTGAGTCAAAGGAGAAAATCGACGATTAAACCCAACCATTACCCTGCCATCCATCTCTTGTTGGAGGCTTACAACCTGCTTGAGCTCTTCCATAGATAGAACTAAAGGTTTTTCAACAAAAACTGCCTTTTTGTGTCTTATTCCATCCATCACAGATGAAGCATGAAGGTTATGACGGGTAGCAATTCCTACCACATTTATCTGGTTATCGCTAAAAATATCCTCTGCCTTTGTGGTACAATATTGGAACCCAAACCGTTTTGCCACAGCATGAGCATTGAGTCCTGTAGCTGTAGCTACTCCCTTCAACTTAGCAGCTTTCTTAAAATGCGGCAAAAGAAACCCTTGAGCAAAGCTGCCAGCACCAATAAATCCAACCCCAATCTCTCCATTTAAGGCACCATAATCCTGCCTTTCCTGGAAAATTTTTCTTTCTTCCTCTCTTATTTCTGCAGGATAGTTAAGAATAATTCCCATTACCTTTTCCTTGCCTGAGGCAAGCATTTCATAGGCAGAAACTGCATCCTCAATATTAACATGATGGGTTATCAGCTTCTCAAGATTAATTGCTTTCTTAGCGATTAGTCTCAAAAACTCCTCCATGTTTCTCTGCTCTGTCCAACGAACATAACCAATAGGATAATCCAGCCCTTTTTCCTCATAGATACTATCATATCTTCCAGGTCCATACGAACGAGAAAGGGTAAGGCTTAACTCTTTCATATAATAATTCCCTCTGGGCACATCCATACTCACTGCACCAACAACTACTACCCGTCCCCTATCCCGACATATCTCTCCAGCAAGTACTATTGGGTCATTTGTAGCCGCTGAAGCTGTAATAATTACTCCATCTACCCCATAACCCTGAGAAAAGTTTGCAGCCATATTCCTTATCTCATCCCTGCCCCTAACCCCAATCATGTCTGCACCTAATTCTTTTGCTAATTCTACCTTTTGTGCATCCACATCTATACCAAATACCTGACATCCAGCAGCCTTCAAGATTTGCACCGTTAATTGCCCTAATAATCCCAATCCTATAACCGCGATATTTTCACCAATACTAACCTGAGCCTGTCTTACTCCTTGAAAGGCAATAGCTCCAAGTGTAGTAAATGACGCATCCTCAAAACTTACCCCTTCAGGAAGCTTGACACATAGATTTTTTGGAACACACACATATTCCGCATGGTTTGCCAGACCAGCACCAGCACAAGCCACCCTGTCCCCACTCTTTACATTCCCAACTCCTTCTCCAACAGAAACAACAATCCCTGCTGAACTATAACCAAGCGGGTCAGGTTGTTCCAATTTAGCCTTTACCTTTTCATACGTACCAATAATTCCTTCTTCTTTTATATTTTCGAGCACCTGTTTCACCTGTTCAGGTCTTTCCATTGCTTTTTCAAGCAGGTTCTTTTTAGCTGACTCTACAATAGTCCTCTCTGTACCAACACTAATCAAAGAACATATATTTTTCACCAACACCCATCCCTTTTTCAGAGCAGGAATAGGCACATTTTCTACACTAATTTCACCCTTTGGGGTTTGAGCTACTTGTTTCATTTATTCTTTCTCTCCTTTCTCTCCCTTCTCTCCTGTTAATAATTCAATCTCTTCATCAAGTGAATCCTTGCCTTCAAACTTAAGATGCTTTTTTACCTCTTCATAATTATCCAGAACATATAATATCTTTTCCAGCATATCATTCCTATCACCAAAACTGAATAAAATAGCTTGTGCTGGCCTGCACTCATTTCTTGATGCTACTACAGGCACCCCTAAGGCAATGGTTTCTAAAACTGATGAACAAATACCATCTGGCGGGGTTCTTATATACATCTTTGTTCGTTGAACCAATGTTAAAAATTCATCATGAGATAGGTTGCTGCTCAAACAAATACTATTATCAAGTTTCCTTTCTTTTATAGTTTTTAAAAACTCATCTTTATTATCTTCAACCCGCAATACCAACATAAAACCAATCATTGGATATTGTTTTCTTAATTCCTCCATAACATCTATGAACGAATCTACTGTATATTCCTCAAAAAAACAAAGATATGAAAATAATACAGGATCATGCTGTTGAAGAAATACCTCTATTTCCTCAGTTAAGACCATCTGTTCAAATCGTAAATATCTTGAGGTAAAACCTTGAATAGGAAAAATTTTACCGTTACTTATTCCGTATTCCATGATCTTTTCTTTAACTGGTTGAGCATTACAAATAATCTTTCTTGATAAAACAAATATAAGATGCAACATTATGGTAAAAAATATATTCTTATTTTTAGGGAAATATTTTTGTTGTGCTCCAGCATGAAATGTTAAAAATGCCCTCCTAAAAAAAAGAATACTCAACCCTTGAGTATATAAAGCCATATACAATGATTTCAAGCTCTTTCCATTAATATGCATATGTATCACATATCCATCCAACAAATATCTGAACACCTTTACAGCAAAATCTACTGCACCAGTAATATTAACACATCCCTCTGCCCTTACCTTCATACCCTCTCCAACCCTTAAAACTACACACTTATGACCTAACTCAATCAAATACTCTTTGAGTACCTTTATCCGCATCGATACCCCGCCCATAGGCGGAGGATAAGAACCTATTTGAAGTATCTTTTTTTTCACAACCTAATTCCTTTTAATCTTTAAGATTCATTACCAATCTTGCAGCATCTGTCATGGTCAAACACTCTATTTTGGGACAATGTTCAGTAAGATATCGAAAATGATCCTCCATCCTTCCCATATCTCCTCTTCCCTCGACAAGATTGTCCCATGTCTCATCGCCCACAATATTATGAATATGAAACATCTCTACAATAAAATGAAGTCCTGGCTTTATTTTTCCATTTTTATTCAAAAGACGCTTATAAATATTCTCCACTATACAAGGATCATCCAGAGAGGTTATATATCCTGAAGATGTTCCCAGTAAGGCAATTGGCTGCGTAGGAAGTAATTCAAAAACATCCCTCGTTTCTTTACTATCCCTCTGAATCATTACCTGATATGCATTTCTATCAACTCTGGCACCTACTTCAAATGTCATTCCATAATCAGTTAACCATCTTGCCTTGCTAATCGAACCCTTAGTAATACTACTATCTATCATAATACCTGCTTCAGATAAAGATAAAAAACTTTTCTTAAGCTCTGCTTCACTATCACCAATATCCCATCCACCAGCTCTAAAACAAGTAACCTTATAATCAGAAAAATATGGACAAAATATTTCTTCCAATGTTTTTTTTCCATACTCTAAACTGCCATGCCGTGTAAAAGGTTCCTGCCCATTCCCTTTTTCCTTATATTGTCTTGCCCACCCACCAAAGGTTCGTCCCTTCTTTTTTTTATCATTTTTCTGTCTATAGACTGCATTTTTAACAGAATCATACTCCCATCTAAAATCAGGTGAACCAGGAATATTATAGCTATGAATATGTAATTGAATATCATTTCCACCCTTATATGAATCAATCAATGTCTGTTTACGCATTTCATATAATTTTATCCATTCTTTGTTATTTGAAACCCCTGCAACCCATTTTAGCAACAATAAACTACTTCCAATATCAACAAAATGTGTCCACTTGACTCCATATTTATTAGCAATCTTATCAGATAATTCCAATTTTCGTATTAAGGTTATCTCCATTTCATATGGAGTTAAAACAGATCCTCCATAGATAACCCCTTTTGGAATTTCATTATCCTCTGTTAACAGAAAAAATATTCTCCCCTCTTTATCATCTTTTTTATGCAAATAAACAATAGGCAGTATCTTTTCAGGATTAAATCTCCATCCAAAGATATCAGATAAAAATATCCAGATTATCTTTATATTATCTTTTACTAATATCAACAACCATTTTATTTTTTTCTTACTTAACCCAATCATATTTTACAAACCTTAGACAGCCATTCAATATATTTTTTACATATTATTTCATTAAATATCTTTTTATAAAACGGCAATTGTTTACCCTGTGGTACAATTGTACCCATTAAAATTGAACGAAAATTATTAATCACATGTCTTACCCTAAACATCATAAAGATTGGTTTGTTGATAATTATCTCAGAACTATATCCCTGACAAAAAGCATCCTGCAAGGCATGAATTGTCACTGGTCTAAAAATAGGGTTATGCATAAGGTTTTCAAGCCGTTGATAAAAATAGGTTATATCCTGATACATAGAATCATATTGAAAATCCGCATAATCCATAATCTTTACTGTTTGATTCTCAATTAATATATTGTTTGGACCAAAATCCCCATGTGTCCCTACTACCCTTAAATCGTCCTTGCTAATCATTGGTATCTGTTTTCTTAAATATTTAAGAATCCCCTGCCTCATTTTTTCATCAAACACTATTCTTTCGTCTACCACCGATTTCTTTAGCCTGATATCAATATACTCTATCAACTCATGAAGATCAAATATTTCATCCTGTAAGGTTGTATCATGAATATTTTTAAGCAACAATCCACAGTTATAACATATACTTTTAAGATAATTGCACCTTTGTTTATTCGGATATAATTTACCATGCTTTATAATTATCGAATTTAATAAATCTCCCTGACATTCCTCAGTTACCAAAGCATAATACTCTGGAAAGCAAACAATCATCTTAATCGCAGAATATTTATTTGTTTCATAAAGATGATCGGACACCATCTTTCCAATCTCATATTCCATGGCAATCTCTTTTTGTAGATCATCTATGGATATATTGCTCCGTAGCTTACTTATCTTTACAAAGATATTTTTACTGCCTGAATCCAGCAATACCTTGATATTAAATAGCTGAGAAGCAGGACGTTCTTCAAACCGAAGAATTTCAAAATTTAGAACCTTTGTCTTGAAATATTCATCTTCCCCCTGCTGCAAAAATCCTAAAATATCATTAATCTTTGTCTCCTTTATGATTAAAGGAGTTAGGACTACCGTATAATCTGTCATAATTCTTTCCCCTTACAACTCATATCTCGTCTCAATCGATTTTCCATTAATCAACTCCACATTCATCAAATATTTCCATTTATTCTCTTTTACACCGAGAAAAGAAATATCCCCTATATCTTTTATTTTTTCTGCGAGGTTAAATGTTATCCTCGCCTTACCCAACCCACTAATCTTTACTAAAAGACTATTATCCAAAATTTCCATTTTGAGATCTATTTCCGTAATATTTCCTTCTATCCTTTCAACCACATGATTCTTAAGCTCAAGTTCAACAGGCTTATCTTCTATTATTTTTATTGCCACAGAATTCGTTGTATACGATTGAAGTTGATACAAGACATTGGACAAAATCCTTGTATTGGCATACGGCTTAATCAAATAATCCCTATAATCGTTTGGATTGCCTTCCATCCCTGCCTCAGCTGCCTTAATGATATTATATGCCTCTCTAGCTGTCACATAATGAAGCTGGTAATTAATCCCATCATTATACCTCTCTCGCAGATAGGTATGCATCCTATCCATTGGTTCTCCAAGAAGAACATCTCTTGTCTTTTCCTGCGTACCATGACTATACACCTTAACAAACTTCCACTCAGGCTTCTCCTTTACACAAACCCCATCCTTAACCCATAAATCAACCCGTTCTTTTACCGGAAGATTATCATGTGTAATTATGCCTGTATCAAGATATGGATATAACAACTTTGGCCAAACTCTCCAATTTATACTTAATGCCCCCTGAACAATCATTAAATCACCCGTCTCTTTTCTACCCTTTTCAACATCTATCCCTGTGTTATACGATTTTGGTTTTTCTGGGTCATCTGTTGCATAATAAATACTATTAATCTTTGCAGACTGACAAACCTTTAATGATGTTGGAAAGGTAAAATCTGCATAGCATCCTGTCTGCTTTAGAATCTGGAGCTCATCATTTACACCGCAATGTCTGGGAATTGAATTATCCAGAGCAAACATTCCGTGAATAAATCCATAAGTAACTTCTGGATCTTTTTCACAAGTAATTAATCCCCCATGTTGAGAAAATAATTCCTTACACTTGTTAAGCTTTTCCTCACATCCATCAGAGGTATCATAATTATGATGAAGATGAACCTCTACCTCACCAAACCCATGATAGCATAAACCAGAAAGTTTTTGAAGATGCTCCATCCGATACTCATGAAATGAAAAAAACCATGTATGTTGTGGACATTTACCATCACTATCCTGATGTTTAGAGGCTAAAACAGGATATTTTTCAACCCAATCATCTACTCGCTGATGTTCCACTTCTATCGTTGCCTTTCTCCACGAAGGCTCATAATGATCCGTAAACATAAACATAATGTGTATAGGTAATTTTGGTTTTTGCTGAAATCTCTTATATATCTCAAATCTTACATACTCTTTTCCCCAAACATGGACACCTTTTTCCATTAACTTATATATCCATACACCTATTATAAGGCATATAATTAATATTCCTATTATTCCAAAAATTATTTCCATTTATTTTCTCCTCGTAGTATCTCCACTTACGCAACACTCTTATACCTTTAACTCATTCATTGCCAATCCATCCAGATAAACTTTGCACCATAATTCAAAGATTAACAATGCCCAAAAATGCTTGGGCATACTTCCCCTTTGCCCTTCCTGCACCTGTTTCCATCTTGATTGAAGATAATTAAAATCAAAATATCCCCTTTGCCTGCTCCTATTATCAAATAATATTTCTTCTACTATTGGCTTAAGCTCCCCTCGAAGCCAATGGGCTACTGGCACACTAAATCCCTTTTTTCTTCTCTTTCTAATCTCTGCTGGGAACCAATCCCACATCACTTTCTTTAATATATATTTAGACTGGTTACATTTCAACTTTAAGTTTGCAGGAATTTCCTGAAAAGCAAATTCTACTACCTTGTGATCTAAAAGAGGACATCTTGTTTCTAAAGAAACAGCCATACTCATTCTATCAACCTTAACTAACACATCATTAGGAAGATATGTCTTCAAATCAAGGTATTGCATCTGCGTAAGAATATTCATTCCCTGTACCCTTTTAAAATACGGCTCTAATACAGAAATAGCATTATAGTTGCCTATTTTTGACTTAAGATCATGGCTGTACATATGATTCTTATCTTCAACTTGAAATCGCAGTTTATGTTCTAAATAAAATATTTCAAATGGAGTACTTAAACTTCTAAAAAAATCTCTACCTCGAAACAGAGATGACAACCAACTGTTTTGTTTTGGATAACATCCAAGTAAAAATGGGATTACATCTTTTTTCATAAAACCAGGAAGAAACGAAGAAATAAAGTGTTCAAACAACACCTGTCGATACTCATTATATCCGCCAAATACCTCGTCACCTCCATCACCAGTTAAAGCTACAGTAATATACTCCTTAGCCTTCTTTGAAACATAATAGGTTGGTATTGCAGAGGCATCAGCAAATGGTTCGTCAAAATGACAAATAAGCTTTGGAAGCATCTCTACAGCTTCAGGCTTCACAATCAACTCATGATGATCAGTATGACAAGACATTGCAACAGTTCTGGCAAATTCAGACTCATCAAACTCTTTTTTCTCAAATCCAATAGTTGTTGTTAGCACAGGATCTTTTAATAATTTACTCATCAATCCTACCACAACACTTGAATCAATTCCTCCACTTAAAAAAGCACCAAGAGATACCTCACTAATTAATCGACATTTTACTGCATCCTCTAACAATTCCTCTAACTTTTCCTTATAATACCTTTCTCCCTCCTTACCTTGTTCGTCAAAAATTACATCCCAATATTCCCTTATCTCAACCTTCTCCTGGCTACAAATTAAAATATGTCCAGGAAGCAACTTTTGTATCCTCTTAAATATAGACTTTTCTCCAGGCACACAAAAAAAGGAAAAATAATCATCCATAGCTTCAAAATCAATCTCTCTCGGTACTCGCACATCTTGAAGAATAGCTTTAAGTTCTGAACCAAAAAGACATCTTTTTTCATTGATAAAGTAATAAAGAGGCTTTTTCCCTAATCGATCTCGAGCTAAGATAATTCGCTTTTTTAAGGAATCCCAGATAGCAACACTGAACATTCCTCTTAATCGAGAAACAAAATCCTTTCCCATTTCTTCATAGAGATGAACTATAGTCTCTGTATCACTATTTGTCTTAAAAACATGACCTTTTTGGATTAAAAATTCCTTTAATTCCAAATAATTATAAATCTCTCCATTAAAAACAATCCAGATAGTTCCATCCTCATTGCAAAGTGGCTGATGTCCTGTAGACAAATCGATAATACTTAATCGTCTATGTCCTATACCTATATTTCTATCAAGGTATATCCCTTCCTCATCTGGTCCTCGATGAACCAATACATCACACATGTTTTTTATCAAAGATCGTTCAACCCTTACATCTTTATCAAATTCATAAACACCACAAATACCACACATTACTGCTTCTCCTATTTTAAGATAGAGAGCGTTGCAAAGTCAACATAATGTTTGCAAAAGTAAAGACACAGCACCTATGCAATGCTTACCCCCTATCATTATCATCCATCGAATCATTTTTCTTTTGGCATTTTACCGCAGGGCTGTGTGTAAACATTCAGTTTAACTTTTCTATCACACTTCCTATCGCCATATCCAATAAATTATCTACACCCCATCGAGGCATAGCATATAAAGCACTATTAGTATCTACCACTCCACCATCAGAAGTGGTAGCATTTACATACCCGCACTCCTGAACTACTTCTTTTACAACCTCATTATAATGAGAGGTTGCCCCACCATTGGGATAGGAAAATAATATTACAGGTTCTCCCAACCTCTCTTCTATAACCTTTTTTGATTCCTCAATTTCCTTCCTCATCTCTTCTCGAGACAAGCTTGGCAGATTAGGATGTGTTAATGTATGTCCACCAAATGAAAAGCCATCCTTCTTCATGGCTAACACATCTTCCCATTTCAACATCAGATTATCAACCCCTTCAACGTTTACTTTCAGTCTTTTGATCAAATCATCCAAAAACTCATCCCTTTCTTTTATACTCTTCATCCCCTTTACCATACCACCAATTATCTTGCAAGCCTTCAAAACATTGTCCCTATCCCCAAGTTGATATAATTTCCCCTTAACTTCTATCCCTTTTTCTTGTGTCTTTTGCAGCATATAAAGCACCTTATGCATCCATACCATCTTATTAGTCCCGATACAATTTGCAGTTAAATAGATAGTAGCTGTTGCTCTATATTTTTTCAGTATAGGATATGCATACAGATAATTATCCCTGTATCCATCATCAAAGGTAATAACCAGAGAGTTTCTTGGAACACATCCACGCTTTATAGAGCTAACCAATTCATCTAAGGAAATAATATTGTATCTTTTAGATAAATATCTTATCTGCCTCTCAAACTCCTTAGGAGAAACAGTGATAGATGGACTGGCATACAAAACATCCCCATCCTTAATATCAAGCACCGAATGATACCTCCAGATAATACATGCTGGCAACCTTGAGGTTATAAAATAATGTATTAAGTCTATCACACCCGTATAAACCAAAAGAAATTTAATTATTTGTTTTACTATCTTCATCCTCTGCCCACTCCAACATGCTTAAATCCTAATCGTTTTATTGTATGCGGTTCATATATGTTTCTCAAATCAATAAATATTGGTTCAATCAGCAATTCCTTAACCCTCTCTAAATCCAGATTACGAAACTGATGCCATTCTGTAATAATTACTACAGCATTACTTCCTGAGACACAATCATATTCATCCTGACAAAAGATTACATCATTAGTTTCCTTTTTAGCATTTTCCATTGCTGCAGGGTCATATGCCCTTATCTTTGCCCCTTGTTCTTGAAGTCGTTTAATAATTTTTAAGCTTGGAGACTCTCTTATATCATCCGTATTCAACTTAAAGGCTACCCCAAGAATAGCCAGGGTCTTTCCCTTAACATCACCCATTAGATCATTAATCTTTTTTATCATGACATCAATCCGTTGTTGATTTACCTCTGCAGCAGCATCAACTATTCTCAATTGACAGGCATGTTTTTTAGCTGTATTTGAAAAAGCGATAGTATCCTTAGGAAAACATGAGCCGCCAAATCCAGGGCCAGGATGCAAAAATTTATTTCCAATCCTGCCATCAAGCCCAATACCTTTAGCCACGGCATGCACATCAGCCCCCACCCTTTCGCAAAGATCAGCCACCTCATTAATATAAGATATCTTAACCGCTAAAAAGGCATTCGCTGCATACTTGATCATCTCTGCAGAGGCACGATTTGTAATAACAAATGGGGTTTCAATAAGATATAAAGGAGAATATAAATCTTTCATAATAGCTACTGCCTCTTCATCCCCTTTATTTGCTCCAACAACTACCCGGTTAGGCTTTAAAAAATCCTCAATAGCTGCCCCCTCTCTCAAAAATTCAGGGTTTGAGATAACACTAAACCGATGATTGTCTGTCATATGATTTTTTATAATCTCCTCAACTATCTCACCAGTACCCACAGGTACTGTGCTTTTATTGACTATTACCTTGTAACCATTTATATGTTTCCCAATACTTTCTGCCACTTCTTTTACATAGCTTAAATCAGCTACCCCTGTTTCCCCTTGAGGCGTACCAACTGCAATAAAGATAACTAAGGATCGCTCTATCGCTAACCCTATATCTGAGGTAAAGGATAATCTGCCTGCCTTCACACTTCTTGCCACCATCTCCTTTAACCCTGGTTCATAAAATGGCACTTCACCTTGATTAAGCAAGTCAAGCTTTTCCTTTATCTTATCTACACAAATAACCTTTACCCCAAATTCAGCAAAGCATGTACCCGTAACCAACCCTACATATCCAGTACCTATTACCGCAACATTCATCTATATCTACCCCTTTTTTATATAATTATTTTCTTCTTCTGAAGAAGAAACCTATAAAGAGATTCATATTCTCTTACCATTCTTTGAAGACTAAACCTTTGTTCCACCATTTCTTGGCCATTTCTCCCATATTCTTTGCGTTTTTCTTTATTCCCAAGCAAGTCTTCAATAGCCGCAACAAACCCTACCATGTCACTTAAGGCAACCAACAACCCTGTTTTTCCATCAAGCACTATCTCTGGATTTCCACCCACATCTGTAGCAATAACAGGCAAACCACAGGACATTGCCTCTAAAATAGCATTGCAAATCCCTTCTGTTAAAGATGAGATTATAAACAAATCCATAGCAGATAATATCTCTGCCACATCATTCCTGACCCCGGGAAATAAGATATGTTCACTCAAGCCAAGCTCTTTTGCCATATTTATCAATTCAGCCTTTAATATCCCATCCCCTATAATAACAGTCATTACATCAGGAAATTTTTTCAGTAATTCTGGCATAGCCTGTATAAGCATCCTCTGATTCTTAACCGCTTCTAATCTCCCAACCGTTCCAACAACCAATCTATCTTCTGCTATACCAAGCTCTTGTCGCTTTCTTGTTCTCTTCTCAGCTAAAAAGCTAAATTTTTCTATATCCACACCATTTAAGATTACCTTGATTTTCTCTCCCGGTATCCCCAATATCTTTATCATCTTTTCCTTCAGGTCTTCAGAAAGAGTCATTACCTGATCAGCATACCTTAAAACAATCCTCTCTCCCCATATCCTTCTCTTTTTAGAACCCACAGAGTCAACAAATGTACCATGCTCCTGATGAATAACCACAGGCACAGGCACAGAGGCTAACCTTGCTCCAATAACCCCTTCACAACATGTTCCCCAATTATGGGTATGAACAACATGAACATCCCTATCCTTAAATATCTTTTTTAACCTGAATAGCACCCCAAGTTCTTGCTTCCCTTTTTTATCAACCTCAATAACCTCTATGCTACTCTTTACTCTTTCCTTCAAAATACCACCTGACTTAAGACAACAAATCATGGGATTAAAACATTCCATATCCATCCCATTAACAATATTAACTACCCCATTCTCCAGTCCACCAGGATCCAGGGAATAAACTAAATGGACAACATTAATTTTCATGACTGACCCGTTTCCTTCTTACAAGTATTCCTTTTATGATATTAAGATAAACCCTGAAATCATCCTTTGTAAATACAAGCATATCTACCCAGCTATTTTTCGAAATCCTTAGATAAAATATAAACAGAATTATGGCTGTTAGAAAATAAGATATTACCCCGGCTGCGGCTGCCCCAAACATTCCCCATCTTGGGATTAACAAAAAATTAAAGAATACAGAAGAAAATATCCCGATAGAAGAGGCAACTGTAGTAACCATAGGCCTGCCCCTGCCTAATAGATCACTTAACAACACCTTTGTAATAGCAAAAAAAACCATTCCTGGAAGAAATACCCAAAATACTGGTAAAGCAGGCAAAAAAGCCTTTCCATAAACAAACTTAATAATTGGTTCACCAAGTAATCCCATTACCAGACAACCAAGTATAGTAAGAAAGATTATATGCCTACATACCTTTGGGGTATATTCCTTAATATCTTTCTTAGAACTGGAGGCTATCTTAGGGTATAATGCTGCAGATGCCATTTGCGGAATATACCGCAAAAATTCAGCCAGCCCTGTAGCTAAGGTATAATATCCAACCGCTGCAGGATTGAGAAAAAAATTAAGGATAAAAACATCCAATTTCCTCTCCCCAAAGAGCATCATATTGGTAAAATATACCTTAAGCCCGAATTTAGATATTGCGACTATAACTGTTCGTTGTATCCCTAAAACAATCTTCGTCATTTTACTAACAAAAAACAAACTAATCATTCCTGTAACTATAGCCGCAACAATATTAGAGATAATTGCATTTACTATCAATGATCTCGAAAAAATAAAAAGAGTAAAAAAAGCCAATAAAATAGTGCCCCGTTCTATAACATTGAGCCAATTACAAAAAATTATTTGTCCTTTTCCAACTGATACAGAATTTAAGTATGAACGAGCAAGCACAATCGGCGTTGATAATGCCATGATACTAATAAATAATGGATCAACACCTTTTAAGAATGGAATATGAAAATTATATGCCACCCATATTATTATCAGTGAAAGAACAGCCCCTGTAACCAACCCTATAGTTAATACATTACCAACAATTACTTTTAACTCATATTTTTCTTTACCAGTAAAATAAATTATACTTGATGTCAATCCAAGATTCCCAATCATAAACAGCGTACTGCCTACCAATACGGTAAGTGTATAAATACCCTTACCCTCTGGACCAAGCATCCGTGCCAAAATAATATTAATTATAGTACTGAGAAGAAATAAAAAAACCTTTGTGCCCAACAAAACAAAAACAGTTTTAATAAAACTCATATTATTTTATTACCCTTCACCCTTTCTGTAGGTTTCCATAAATTCCCCTGCATCCTTATCATTCCCTTTATCACACCAATTATATTACCTATATTATTAAGACAAAAATAAAAGCATATGCCAAAGATATGCCTATCTACTTTTAATTTCATTCCTATCAAAGCAAAAAGATAAAAACCTATTTGAAGGATAAAGATAACCCAATAAAGTTTACTAACAGGCAAAAGAAATATATTCGAGACAAAAAGACTTATAAAGAAAAATGGGGTTATCCAACGAAATAGTCGATGAGAAAGATATTCTACTAATAACCAGGGCTGATGTATTGAAGGAATGCTTCTATCCCATAGAAATTTATTTATCCCAAAGGCAGCCATTCTCACCCTTCTACGAAACTCTACTTTCCAGCATGGGGCAGAATCCTCTACTGCTATTGCCTCTGGTTCATATATTACCCGATAACCAGCCATGGCTACAGCCATAGGAATAACATCATCACAAGAAACAGCATTTAACTTAGGAGAAACATACAGCTCCTTTCGAATAGCATACATGGCTCCGTCAGCACCAATTAATGACCATATCTTTGACTCATTTTGCTGAATAAACCTTTCATACTTATAATATAAACCTTCAGAAGCATCAAAGGATTTACCTGCAGCAATCAGCCTTACATCCCCACTTACCCCACCAACTGTATTGTCAGCAAAATTTCGCACCAATTTTCTAATACTATCAGGATAATACATAGTATTAGCATCTGAAAACACAATTATCTCACCCAAAAGCATGGGAATAACTATTTCCTGAGCAGCTATCTTACCCCCTCTTTCAGAAATTGCATGTAAAACTACCCCTTTATCCTGATATTCTGCTACAATCTTGTTGGTATCATCTATTGACCCATCAGAAACAACAATTATTTCCAATCTATCCTTTGGATAATCCAATCTCAAAGAATTCTCTATCTTCTCTCGAATCACAGACTCTTCATTATGAGCAGGAATTAGAAGAGAAACATAGGGGGTAAAAGATTCGTCCCTTTGTATATCTTTTTTTCTTAATGTAGATATTAAGAGAACCAATAGGAAGTAACCAAAATAAACATAAAAGATAACACTAATACAGCCCCAAAATATTATAAGATTCACTTCGCCTTCTCCATTTTAATCTGTTATCCCTACCGATACCTTTGACACATTCCCCAGCTCCCCATAACCACTATAGCTGCAATCAAGCCTTAGCCTATCTCCTATCTTTACCCCAAGACCAGAGCTTATGCCCATATCTACATTATTTCTTCCATTAAGCCCTATTCGCAGAACCAGATTGTCTGTTACAGAATACTCACTGCCAATATTTGCATACATCTTATCTTTTCCTGATTTATTTATGTCTATGGCACATAATATCTTGCTCTTCAACATCTTCGTGGATGCACCAATCTTAAAATTTAATGGCAGGCTATATTTTTCCCGGACAAATTCCATCTTTTCGCCTATATTTTGAACTACCGCACCAAGCGTGTAAGGACAATTCTTGTAACTGCCTTTATATAATATCCCTGCATCACATGCCATCCCGGATGCCTTTTCTTCGGCTATCCTCTGATGAATCCACTTAACACCAATACCAGCACCCAATCTCATCTCCTCATCCATGATTTGAGCAAAGGAAAGGGTAACAAGGCTGTCTCCTGCATCAGGGTTTGCTATTCTGTTTCCACTATTATCCCTGCCTATTATCTCACCTGCTCGCAGCATGGCTACATTCAATCCTACACAAGATAGTATGTCCTCGACAGGGTATATCCCGCTGATACTCTCATAGCTGATATTCTGGTAATAATTGTCATGTCCCAGAGATATTCCCTTTTTATTTAGCCAGGCAATGCCAGCCGGGTTCCAACAAATGGCATTAATATCATCTGCCACCCCGCAAAATGCCTCACCCATGGCTGTTGGTCTTACTCCTGAACCAAATTCAAGGATATTTGCGGCAGTGCTTTTATCTGCCCATACATTTCGTAGACCAAAACCTGTGATCACTACTAATATTAATGCTATCTGCTGCATACTCTTCATTTCTGCTTCTCCTGCTGTCTCAAGAAACACGCTTGCTTCACAGGCTGAAAGCCTGTGCTGCCATCTCTACCTGATAATCGCCAATTTGCCGGATAATCTTTGCCCACCCTGAACTTCAATCACATAAATATAAACACCACTGGCAATATCTGATGAAGGCATCCATTCTTTCATATCATTGCCATCCATCTCCTCAATAAGCTCACCATTTAGTTTGTATATCCTTATGCTGGCATGACCATTCCATCCCTTAAAGATAATCTTAACATGATCCACATACCTTCCGGGATTGAATGGGTTTGGATATACCATAATCCCCTGTACCTGCACGCCAACCGCATAAATTGAAAAATGGCTTAGTTCAACGGTAATCTGATCATTTTCAGGGGAAACCCTTTGTTCTCCAGGCACAATATGCCATCCATCTTGATCAAGCAAATAAATTCTATATTGTTTATCTGTTTCCTCATCATTAGTATCTGGATCTGGATAAAAAAGGGTAAGGCTGACAGACCCCTGTGGTTGTATCTCCTTATTTTCACTATTTATCATCATTATTTGATATGCCTTGCCAAGAATACTAAAGGGCACATCACCAACCAATTTTTGGGATATGGTTATTATCCCACTTTCAACCCTGCCTGACACATCCATTCCTACGCCGGACTTACCACTCGTATTTGTGGTAACCCATTTAATTGCTCCATATCGGACATCACTTGCATCATTAACCACCCTTATACCATCTGAAACAGTATAGCTTCCCCATATTCCATTCCAGTTCATTGCCCGTACCCGATAGTAATAGACATCTCCAATACTTCCCCGGAAACCAGAATATCCTGTCGCATTACCCGCTGTATCTACAATCGTCGTCCATGTCCCATCGTTTATCCTTTGTTGGAGTTCATATTTACTTATCCCTGTTTCCTCATCTGTCGCCTGCCCCCAGCAAACTGTCCATGTCCCTGGATAAATTATTGCATCTACATCAAAATACCCTTCTGTTACTGTTCCTGGTGCAGATGGCGGGGTGTCAATACCTGGTGTTGCAGCTGCCTGAGAGGAAGAGCCAATGGACGATATGTTCCCAACCTTATCATAGGCAAAACCTGTATAATAGTAGGTTACCCCATTTGTTACATTTATGTCTACATATGTTGTCTTTGTTCCGACATAAATCGGGAAATACCCTGTACAGGTAGCAGGAAAATCAATGGTACTGCGAATGATTTTAGTCTGACTAAAATCAGCATCCACAGGGTTGCTCCATTCAAGCTCTATTTTGCCCATCTTGCCTGTTGCTGTAAAACTCCCTATACCTGCAGGCGGTGTTCTATCTATAACCGCAGCACTCCCTGTTGTTGCTGTTGAATAGCTTGTGCCATCATAGCTGAAGGCAGCATAATAATAGGTTGTCGAATCTGTTACTGTTGCATCAACATACCCTGTTCCTGTCCCAATATAGATTACACTCCCATCTGTAATGCTACCCGGAAATCTATCTGCTCGCCTGACAATCTCTGTTCGCACATAATCAATATCCTCTGGATTCTCCCAAGATAATTCTACCTCATGCTCTCTGCCGATTACCGTAAAACTACCCACACTCATAGGTGGTATAATATCACGCAGTTTAGCAACAACATAGGTGCTTAGGCTACCAACCGCAACTTGAATCACATTGGTTGTTCCCATTATGATCTGACTCCCTGGCACAACCCTCCATACATTAACCCCTTCATCCAATGCAAATAATCGATACCGCTCCATATCCTCCTTTTCATTACTACCATCCGGGTCAGGATATGAAACGATTAGCATTATATTGCCCGCTGGCTGGATAAGATTATTACCCTCATCAACTGCCACCAATTGCCAGGCATTTCCTAACAACCTTTCTATGGGCGGCTCTGCCTGCAATAGATTTGTCTGTGAAGCAGCTACTTGTGTTATTCCAAATATTGTGCCGCCTGCATAAACACTTGTTGGTATATCTGCTGTAATAAATTTTTTGTCCGTCCCCATATATGCTATGCTTGATGTTGCAGGTAAAATAACAGCCTTATTTACTACCCGTATCCCATCTGACGAAACTGAATAGCTTCCCGGAACACCTACACCATTAATCCCACGAAATCGATAGTAATAAACATTGCCCGGCTGTTTATTGCCAAAGCTTGCGGTAACATTATTTTCTGGGATTTGTTTCACCAATGTCCAGCTTCCGTTATTTATCCTTTCCTCTATCTCATAATACGCTATCCCCGAATCCTCATCATAAGCCTGAGCATTATCCCAACGCAACAGATATGACCCGATGCTTACATCAATATCAGCCTCTCTGTCAAAGGAATTTTCTGTCAGAGTACCAGGCGTAGACGGCGGGGTAATGTCTGTGGTTGGTCTGGCAAAACATTGTGTGCCAGATGAATAATTCACCCCATCATAACTAAATGCGGTATAACAATACAGCACTCCTTCTATAACTATTGCATCTTTATGGCTGATTCCTTTGCCGATATAGACCTCAACACCATCTGTAACCGTTGCTGGATAGCTATCTATTTTTCGGACAATCACTGTCTTTTGATAATCCCTATCCATGGGATTCGTCCAATTCAAGATTATTTTTCCATATTTGCCTGTTGCCGTAAAACTACCAACGCTGCCAGGAGGGGTAGTATCTGTAGGAGTAATTGCCTTTTGAGCAGAGGATGTTGCCAGAGAATGCCGACCTTCTTTATCAGATGTAAAGGCAGCATAATAATAGGTTTCACCTGACAATATCTCTAAATCAGTGGTTGATGTTCCTGCCCCTCTATATATCTCAACACCGTCTGTGTGATCTGTAGGATATCCATTTGTTTTTCGCAAGACAACAACATCTTTGACCCGCGAATCTGAAGGCAATATCCAGCTTAAGAACACCTCGCAATTATTTCCTGTCGTTGCTGTAAAGGTAGACACATTGCTTAAGGCTGTAGCAGCGATAATGTAAGAGGAAATGGTTGTTATAGTAGCAGTAATCCTATTGTTCACCGTATCTATCTGTGATTCAATTGCCTTCCAGGCATTATCAGACCATTCATATATCAAGTACCCTTGTTCTGTCTCTGTCCCTGCATCTGGATAGGCAATCGTAAGCGTTAATGAGCCATTTGATGATACTGTTTGATTATCATCCCTTATAGCCACAAGCTTTTTAGCTGTGGTCAAGATATAGCCAATTGCCGGAATAGCCTTTTCCAATCCTGTAGTTGATGGCAAAACATCGTTGATAATAAATGTAACTGTACCAGAAAAACAACCATCAGGTAGATTTATCCAGATAATATCATTATAGGAAACCGTTCCAGCAGGCGGAAATTCTACAGCCTTGCTTACTACCCTTATCCCATCTGAAGAGGCAGAAAATGTGCCCCATTGCCCATTCTCATCCATAGCTCGCACACGATAGAAATAGGTATTACCAACCAATTTGCCACGAACATCATAGCTTTTTACATGGGGCAAGATATTCCTTGCTATGGTAATCCATTCGCCACTCAGCACCATTTCTTGAATTTCATAACCAGTTATCCATGCATTAGCAGGATGCTCCCAATTCACAGAAAAATTTCCATTAAGGCTGATATCCATATCAGGACTACCCTCTGTAGGCGTGTCAAAGACAATTGATGTAGTAGCTACAGTCCCGGATTCATATGCCCCTAAATCTGGTGCAGTCCCAGCATATGGCTGTTCAGTATCTGTTCCGGCATCAATACAGGGGCTATTATCAGCAAGATGAAAATTAGGCAAAAACGGGTTATTTGGATCAACAAACCCAGCACTTGTTCCAGTTACAGAAAGGGTTGCTTGAGATGGTATCCCTTGCTGCAGGTTAAAAAACCCATTATAGCTTATATCGCTATTTGTAACATTTGCCGTAAAGGTTGCTGCATATCCATTATCAAATATATTATTCTTAACCACAAGATTATTCACAAACTTGTTTATCCCGCAAACAATACTGTAACCATTGGTATTATAAACAGTATTATTATAAATTGTTACATCACTTGCACCGTTAACATATATCCCTTCTCCATAGTGCAACCAATCTATCCCTGTTTGCTCATTAATAATATTATAGACTAAGTTGTTTCGAATAAGAACATTTGTCGGAACACCATCATCCGTAGAATTAACACGGATCCCACCCTCAGAATCATAAACAATATTCCTTTCTACCAGAATACTTGGCATGTATCCATTGATAACAACAGCCGTGCCCGCAGATTCCAGGGTATTACGAAAGCCATGACATTTATTCCCTCGAAGAATCGTGCCCATATTACTCTTAATGTCAATAGCATTCTCACTTTTGTCATCCAGTGTAGTATAAAGATGATTCTTCTCAATCAATGTCTGCTCTGCATTTCCGGTTATAATCTGAATACAATCGCCGGTACAATCATATATCTCGTTGTTACGAAAGATATTATCCTTGCCATTCATTAATACAATTCCATGACAGTCCGCACCATACCTGAAAAAATTATATATCTTGCAATCCTCTACCACAACACTATCTGCCAAAACAATATCCATCCCATCTGCCTGACCATTCCGAATGGTACAGGAGGAGAAGGTGATATTGGCTGGTTTTCTGCCATTTTCCGCACTTCCGATACGGATACAATCATCAGCTACACTATTTTGATCAAACAATATATCCTTAAATATCCAATATCTGCCATCCCAGAGCTTCATATTCATCAGGAACCCGTTGCCATCATTCCTGACCATCACCCTTTCGCCAGGATAAGCCTGAACCGTAATATTTGCAGTACTGCTTCCACTCTGACAGTTAGAAAAATCAAGGGGTGAAGTTATCGAATATAACCTGCCTTCCCCAAAGGCATCCCCACGAATATTTAAGGTATCACCTGCCTTAAGATTATTAATACTTACTTGAATATTCTTCCATGGATGAGAGATAGAGCCATCACCATCTACGGCTACTGAGTTATCTACATAGTAATTTGTCGCCGTACAAACTACTGGCATTAATAATAAGATACCTATCCATTTTATTATATTACAATGCTTCTTCATACTTACAACCCTTCACTGGGAAAATTATATTATTATAATATAACACATTTTTAGCCATTCGTCAATCTAAATTCACAGATTTTTTGTAATCGATTAGTTGTTTGGCAAAAAAACGGATAACTCCAAAAGAAAAGTTTCATGCAGAAAATAGGAGAAATAATGTTTGCCCTTAATCTAAGGACAATAGAATGGCAGCATACTGACTAATTACAGGTTTTCTCGATAATTTCTTGCAATTTTCTTTTTTTTATGCTATACTCTCAATAAATGCAGGGAACAGGTACGACTGTTCCGAGAGCGTTGTAAGCAGTTTCCAGATTTGACACGGATTTTGGGACTTTCAGTGAAACAAAACTTGCCAAACAGTTCAAATGGGTGAGAATAGCTTGCTAACACTCGATGTTCAAGTTTTTACTGGTGACCAAGCAAGGAGGCAAGGAGGCAAGGAGGCGAGAAAATGGGATTCGATAGGAAACGATTGTAATGCCTCTTATTGTGTACTACTTGATGCGTTCAATTCGTAATGGGGGACGGTACGACATGATAAAAAAAGGCTGATACTTGTTGATTCCGAATTGTTTTAAAGGAAGTGGCAGGAGGAAGTTGTCGAAGAAAGCTGGTTATTGTTAACTATTGTTTTTATTGGTTTTCCTATGCACAAGGGGTGTTTTGATGAAGTTTGAAGAATCTATACAGGAACTGGAAGAAATTGTTCGAAAGATGGAGACAAGAAACCTTCCACTTGATGATGCCTTAAGCCTGTTTGAAAAGGGGATGAAGCTTTCCCGCCTCTGTTCAAAAAAACTCGAAGCGGCTCAGGCTAAGATAGAGATACTGACCAAAAACAAGGATGGAGAATTGTTGACTCAGCCATTTTGTATAGATAATGACTAAGTATAAAACAAAGGCATCGATGATTTAGAAAAAAAGAGGTGCAAAAATATGGATATCATTGAATACCTTAAAACAAATGCTGAATTGATAGATAGTGCTCTTAATGAATGTCTTCCGCCAGAGGATGAGTATCCGGATATTATCCATAAGGCAATGAGATATAGTGTCTTTAATGGCGGAAAACGAATCAGGCCTATCCTTAGTCTGGCTGCATGTGAAACAGTAGGGGGCAAAAAAGAGGATGCCTTGATGGCTGCTTGTGCTATAGAGCTGATTCATGCCTATTCTCTGGTTCATGATGACCTGCCGGCTATAGACAACGATGATTTTCGACGAGGAAGACCCTCATGTCATAAAAAATATGGTGAAGCCATGGCTATTCTGGCTGGTGATGCACTCCTTACCCATGCCTTTTATTTAATCTCTAAGGGAAAAAATCCTGAACAAAACAACAGGATATTAGAGGATGTATCTTATGCTATCAGCACCTTTGGCATGATCGGCGGACAGGTGGCAGATATACTAAATGAAAATAAACAGCCTGATGCGCCTGTGCTCCAATATATTCATACCCATAAAACAGGTGCCCTGATATGTGCTTCTGTAAAGATAGGCTGTATCCTTGGCAGAGGCACAGAAAAGGAGCTTGATACCCTGACCAAGTATGGTGAATTAATAGGGTTAGCATTCCAGATAAAAGACGATATCCTGGAAATAGAGGGAGAAAAGGGAAAGATGCGAAATAGCGATGAGGAAAAATCAAAGCTTACCTATCTTTCTGTTTATGGTCTTAAAGAATCAAAGTATCAAGCCTCTCAATTAATACATAAAGCTATACATATCCTTGATGAATTTTGGGGAAGCAATACCCCATTGTATCAAATCGCTAAGTTTATTGGAAATAGGGAATATTAAATGGTTTTAGAAAAGATATTTTCACCAGATGATCTGAAAAAACTAACCATCTCTGAATTAAAAAGCCTGTCGTCAGAGATACGAGAATTAATTATTAAGACAGTATCTACTAATGGCGGTCATCTTGCCTCCAGCCTTGGTGTGGTAGAATTATCCATTGCCATACACCGCGTCTTTAATTCTCCAAAAGATAAGATAATATGGGATGTAGGACATCAGGCATATGCCCATAAGATACTTACCGGCAGGAAGGATGTGTTTGGCTCTCTGCGCATATTTCAGGGCATATCTGGTTTCCCACGAAGGGAAGAAAGCCCATATGATGCCTTTTCCACAGGACATGCATCTACCTCTATCTCGGCAGCACTGGGTATGGCTATTGCCCGGGATGTGTCCAAAGAGTCATACAGAATAGCAGCCATCATTGGAGATGGGTCAATATCTGGAGGATTAGCCTTTGAGGCGTTAAATCATGCAGGATATTTGGGTAAGGATATGCTGGTTATCCTTAACAGCAATGAAATGTCTATTTCACCTACAGTAGGTGCCCTATCCAAATACATGAATAAGATTCTTACGGCACCAATATATAATCGATTCAGAAAGGATGTTCAGGAACTTTTGACTAAGGTTCCAAGGATTGGAAACACGGTGGCTGACCTGGCTCAAAGGGTTGAAGAAGGGGTAAAAAATGTTCTGGTGCATGGGGTATTGTTTGAAGACCTTGGACTCAGATACATTGGCCCAATTGATGGGCACGATCTTCCCTTGCTTATAGAAACATTAAAAAGGGTGCAATCATTGAATGGTCCTATCCTGCTTCATGTTATCACAAAAAAAGGATACGGCTATCAACCAGCAGAGCAGCATCCGGATATGTTTCATGGGCTGGGGCAGTTTGATGTTGCTACCGGACAACCCAAAAAAACCAAAAGTAGTCAGGGGATTACCTTTTCTGAGGTGTTTGGGAAAACCATGATTGAATTAGCCTCATCCAATCCAAAGATATTTGCTATCACTGCTGCTATGGAGGATGGAACAGGCTTAAGTGAATTCAAGGAAATGTTTCCTGCCAAACTGCTTGATGCTGGAATTGCTGAGGAACATGCTGTTACCCTTGCCGGCGGAATGGCAGCCAGCGGACTGTTGCCAGTGGTAGCTATCTATTCTACATTCCTCCAGAGAGCCTATGACCAGATAGTACATGATGTCTGCCTGCCAAACCTACCTGTTGTTTTTTGTCTTGACCGGGCAGGATTGGTGGGTGAGGATGGAGCAACGCATCATGGTGTGTTTGACATGGCATATCTCAGACATATGCCGAATATGACCATATGTGCACCAAAAGATGGTCTTGAGCTTAAAGAGATGCTTGCTTTGGGAATAAACGCTAATTCTCCTTTTGCTATTCGATATCCAAGGGGTAATGTTGTTGAAGCCTCATCCATAGAAGGAAATAGCACAAACGTGCAAATAGGCAGAGCTGAGATAATAACAGAGGGGACTGATGCCTGCATCATAGCCTGCGGCAGCATGACCTGGACTGCCCTTAAGGCAGCAGCAATGCTTGAAAAAGAATTCAGTCTTGGTGTAATTAATGCCCGTTTTGTCAAACCTTTAGATGCCGAGACTATCCTTGCAGCAGCAGAAAAAACCAGTAGAATAATTACCCTGGAAGAGCATGTGCTTGCCGGCGGATTTGGCAGTGCGGTTTGTGAATTGCTTGTTCAACACCAAATAAACGCAAAGATAACAATCCTTGGCTTGCCTGATACATTTGTTGAACATGGAGAAACAAGCCTCTTGCTGAAAAAATACAGGCTGGATGTGGAAGGGGTTGTAGAGAGGATTAGAGAAGTTATAACTTAATGTTCAAGTTTTTTGACCTGCGATTCTTTCAGTCAAAAATAGATGGGTGAAACGAAGTTTCACTCAATCCTCCAC
>JASEHA010000039.1 GCA_030018795.1 bacterium | reverse complement strand
TTGGAATTGCAATGTGAGCAAAGAATCTAATTCTGCAACCAGAGCACCAGTGCACTGCTTGACTGGTGTTCTGGTGACTGGTGCACTGTTTTCTGACAGATTACAGCCTCAACAATCACCAATTCATTATCCTCTCGATTGCCTGCTGCATCCTTTGCTTATCAACAGTCAAAGCCATACGAATATATCCTTCCCCATAATCTCCAAAGCCATTGCCAGGGGTAGTCACTATCTTTAACTCCCTTAAAAGCCGCATGGTCATTGCTTCAGAGGTATAGCCCGATGGTGTTGTTATCCAGACATAAAAGGTTGCCGGCGGATTGCACACATCCCAGCCAGCCTGAGTCAGCCCATTTATCAAGACATCCCGTCTTTCCTGATACACATTCCTCATTTTTTCTACACAGTCTTGAGAAGATGAAAGGGCTGTAATTCCAGCCATCTGGACAGCCTCAAAGGCACCAGAATCAAGGTTGCTTTTAACCTTTAAGAGACCAGCAATCAAGTCTTTATTCCCAACGGCAAATCCTATTCGCCAACCAGTCATCTGATATGTTTTTGACAATGAAAAAAATTCCATGCCAATATCCCTTGCCCCTGATACCTCAAGAAAGCTATGGGGGGCATTATTATTATAATACATCTCTGAATAAGCCATATCATGGCAGACAATAATATTGTGTTTAGTAGCAAAATCTACTACTTGCTTAAAAAACTCCAAGGTACATGTTGCCCCGGTTGGATTGTTTGGATAGTTTAAGAACATCAACCTTGCCTTGTTGCATATATCCTGAGGAATGTCCTCAAGTACAGGCAAAAAGTTATTTTCTTTTAAGAGCGGCATTGGATACGGAATTCCTCCCGCAAGGATGGTTGCTGCCTGATATACAGGATAACCCGGTGAAGGCACCAACACCACCTCACCAGGATCGATAAAGGCAAATGGTGTGTGTCCAATACCCTCCTTGGAACCAATCAGGGAAATAACTTCATTTTGCGGATTCAATTCTATGCCAAACCGTGTCTTACACCAGCATGATGCTGCTTGCCTAAAATCAAAACAGCCGTTTGAGGAGGGGTAGCGATGAGTGGCTGAATCCCTTATTGCCCGACTCATTGCCTCGATAATATGGTTTGGCGTAGGAATATCCGGGTCACCAATGCTCAAATCTATCAAATCCGCACCCATTGCCCTTTCCTCTTGTTTGAGCTGATCTATCCTGACAAAAAGATATGGCGGCAAACTGGTCAATCCCTTAGAGTATTTTACTTGTTGAACAGACATTTTTAATAACCTCATATTGTATAACACAAGCATCCTGCTTGTGTTATACAATACTCAAGCTGGAAGCTTGAGCTACATTCTGGCTTCTGAATTCTATTCCCTTATCTCTCCAAACGATATTTGTTCCTTGCAAAGGTATATCCAGCCAATAAAAATTGGGATAGCAATCTGGATAATATGAAGAACTATGGAAAAGGTAAGCCCAATATTCTTATCTATTCCGAAAACAGCCAGCCCCAGCATGGTAAAATACTGAAATGTTCCTACAGAACCAGGTGCTGCAGGAATGGCAATCCCAATAGCAACCACAATGAGTACAAATAATGCAGCCAGGAATGAAAGCTGCAGATGACATCCAGACAACATAAAATAAAAGCTGATGGCTGAAATAGTCCATAACACTATGGAATAGAATAGGATAAGAAACACATCCCAGCCATTTTTAAGAACATCAAGCCCAGAGATAAAGGAATGAGCATATTCTGTTATAGCTTTTCCCATTGGTTTTGGCAAACGAAAGCACAGGAAATTGATAATTTTCATTGTCTGCTGACTCCAGACCCTGACAGAGATTAATATCCCGGCAGCTATTAGATAGACAGCTGCAAACAGATAACCAATTCTTCTAACCTCTTCAGGAAATGGATAAAATATCAATATGATTACAAACAGGAAAAACAATGAAAATCCGTCAAATATCCTTTCCAGAACAATCGTAGCAAAAGACATGCTTTTGCTTATATTCTCCTTTTTGCCAATGCAGTATGCCCTGACCAATTCCCCTATTCTGGCAGGAAGGATATTGTTGGCCATGAATCCAATCATTGTTGCAGAAAATAGGGATGAAAATGGTATAGGCTTTATATGCCTGAAAAAGTATCTCCACCTCCATGCTCGAACAATATAGGTAAGGATACTAAAGAGTATAACTGGAAAAATATAGATATAGTTTATCTCCCCAAATGCCTTTAATACCTTTTCAATCTCTATATTTTTAAGGGCAAAATACAGAAAGACAACGCTTATTCCTATTCCTATCCAGAACTTTTTATTTTTCATCCTTCACCTATCTTTCAGTTCCGCATTTTGCATTCTTACAAGTACCAATACAATTCATACACATCACACAATCATTGGAGATAGGGGTAACACCAGCAGGGCATTTTTTCATACACTTGCTGCAGGGGATACATTTATCTGGCACACCGCTCACCCGAAATAAAGAGATTTTCTTAAACAACGAAAGCATTGCCCCTGCTGGACAGAGCATCTTGCAGAAGGGTCTCTCTGTAATCATCATCAAATAGATCATGCTGTACAGGATGAGGAATTTGACATGAAAAAGGGGTCCAATCATTTGACGAATACCATCATCCTTTATCCAGAGAGGAATACCGGCTTCTAATGCACCAACTGGACAAAGTTTGCAAAACCATGGCTCATTGACAATAATTGGCAGCAATACAACTAATACGATAAATACCAGATACTTAAACATACCTGTCCATTGAGGGAGAACTAACTTATTCATGGGAATCTTATAAAGAAGCTCCTGAAAGAATCCAAAGGGGCATGCCCAGCCACAAAGAAGCCTGCCAATGGTTGCACCAACTAAAAGGAATATCCCAAGAACAAGAAAAGGAAAGGTACCCATGGTAAGAAAATGCTGGAAGGCTCCAATTCCACAGGCAGTTGTTGCTAAAGGACAGGCGTGACAATTCATTACTGGAAAAGGACAATATTTTAAGCCTGATAAGATATAACAATTAGAGAGGATAAGAGAACTTATCTGTGTAAGCCGACGGTATCTGTTCATCTAATATGCTTCCTCAATCCCAATGCAGGATAAACAAATGAAAGCAGCGTTGCTGTAAACCTTTTTATATTCCATCAGTACGATTCCCTGAATAATAAACCCTATTCCCAGAACAACCAGAAAAATCCATAAATATTTCTTAATAATGGTCATATTGTTCCTCCAATGTAGTGAGAAACCTTCAGGTGCGTCTTAATTGCAGCTATTGAATTATGTTGTTCCCCTGGGGAGCAATATCTTTTGAAGGGATTCAGCTACCTTGTCATCGTGGCTTACCTCTCTAATTCGGTGCAATTCCTCTATGGCTCGTTTCCAGACAACCTCATTTGTACTGAATTCAGCCAGATATTCTAATGATTCCTTGTCCTTGGTCTTTATTATGTCTTCAACAAACTTCCCAAGCTCTTCAATTGCCTTTAAGCATGTATCTCGAAAGACATTTTTTGTGCATCTAATCACATATTTAAGGCTTTTTATATCACTTATCTCTTCTACTGCCCGAGCCCGTCTGTTTCTATTGGATCCAAGGCCGGCAACATATCTTAATGAATCAACATCCTTTGCCCGAACCAGATCATCAAGTAATTTTTCTAATCCTTCGATAGCCTTTTGTTTTGCATCCTTATTATGGCTGCAATTGATGAGGCATTTTAATCCCTCCCTATCCTTAAACCTCACCAATCGTTCTATTAAATTTTCCAATTCTTTTATAGCTCGACTGGCTGTGTCCTTATACATATTCCATTGAGCTACATATCTTAATCCCTCAATGTCCTTAAATTTGGCAAGTTCATCAACAGATCTATTTCTTATTTCCCGATATCTGCCCCATTGAGAAATATATCGCAGTCCCTTAAGATCTTCGAATCTCACTAATTCTTTTAAGGCACGATTTCTATTTTCAGGGGATGTGCTTGACCGTGTTACATATCTTAACCCTTCCAGATCTTTGGACTTTACCAATTCGTTTATCAGCTTTCCAAGCTCGCTGATAGCCTTGTCTCTTACGCTGGAACACATACTGTGAGAATCCCGAATAAGCCTATTAATAAGCTGCTTCATTATCTCTTGAACCTCAGGGGTAACAGGTTGATTAGAAAGTTCTTTAATCAAAAACCCGGTAGCAGCGATAGATTCCTCTGCACTTCCAAGTTGAAGTTTTCGAAGGGCTTTTTTTAATCTTGGCACCTCTGTTCCACCAACAGATAGAGAAGGAGAAAAAACAGGCATAAACATGCACCCCTTTAATTCATTCATAATGGTAGCGCTACGGGGATTCGAACCCCGGTCCCATGGCTGAGAACCATGTATCCTAGACCCCTAGACGATAGCGCCACATTTAAGGTAACTCAAACTTTCAACTTGAGTTATTACAAGTTACAAACATGATGCTTGTGTTACTTTCAATCTGGCTGGGGAGGAAGGATTTGAACCCTCACAGCAAGATCCAGAGTCTTGAGTCCTACCATTAGACAACTCCCCAATAATTAACAAATTATAGTTTACCTCAATCTTTGGGATTTGTCAAGATATTTTTTTAATGTTTGAATATTCGATAAAGGAGAGCGTTGCATAGCAACCAAAGCCATACATGATATCTAAAATTGTGGGTTACAAATAGAGTGGATGTCCACCAAGTCTGTTTGCCATCTACACTTTTTAGTGGGCATTACCCATTGTGCTACTCTTCGAATTCATATTCATTGCAGCCACTACACCGGCAGTAATAATAGTTGCTGTCATCGTTGCAGTTAGCTCAATGCTCCTGGTAATTATCGTTTTTTCATCCTCTTCAAACCTTGACAGAACAAACTCAGCCATATCTGTCCCTTCTGGCGATGAGCCAATTCCTATCCGTATCCTCGGAAATTCTTTGCTTCCAAGGCAATCAATGATTGATTGCACCCCATTATGCCCGCCAGAGCTTCCTTGCTGGCGAACCTTAAGTTTCCCAACAGGAAGGCTGACATCATCATGAATAATTATTGTTTGAGATAAAGGAACACGATACCGCTTACATAATTCAATGACAGCCTTGCCGCTCAGGTTCATGAATGTATCTGGCTTAGCCAGGACAACACTCTTTTCTTCAATAATTCCTTCCCCTATCCTTGCCTGGCACTTATTTTGGCCAAGCTTGATGTTGTGCAGTTTACAGAGATGATTTATGGCCATAAATCCTACATTATGTCTGGTCTGACTATACCTTTCTCCAGGATTGCCAAGTCCAACAATAATCCATTTGTCTGCTGAAGGTGGATATGTTCGTGGAAATATCATAGTTTATTCCTTCACTACTTTCACTGCTGTCTGTGTACTGCTTCCATGTCTAATGTTTGGATCTGGAAGAAGATGGAGGTATGGGAGAACCCTTTTGCTTATCTCTCTGAATACCGGAGCAGCTACGGTTCCACCCCAATACTCTCTGGTTTTTGGCTCATCAATGATGACAGTAATTAAAAGTTGCGGGTCATTGGCAGGCAAATAACCAATAAATGAGGCAATGTATTTACCCTTTGCGTATCCCTTTGACCCAACAACAACCTTTTGTGCTGTCCCTGTTTTCCCTGCAATCTCGTACCCATCTATTTGAGCCTTTATCCCGGTGCCCTCATCTACAGCCTTTTTTAATAGCCTAGTAATATTTTTGGCTGTACTGGAGGAAACCACCCTTTTACTTTGAGTTGGCTGATAAGATTTGATAGTTTTATTCTTACTATCCTTAATTGTCTTTACTATCATGGGTTTCATAAGGATACCATCATTAGCTATAGATGCCACTGCCATAGAAAGCTGGATAGGGGTTATAGATATTCCCTGTCCAATGGATAATACCGCCATAGAGAGTTTTGACCATTGTGCAGGCTTGGATAATATCCCGCCTTCTTCTCCAGGCAGTTCTATTCCAGTTGGTTTTGTTAGACCAAAGGTATCAAAATAAGAGTAAAGCTTTTGGGGTGATAATCGTTTTACAGATTGAATCATCCCTATATTGCATGATTTAGATATTACCTCAGCAAAGGATACCTTGTCATGAACATGGGCACAATGGATAATCTTCTTTCCAACATGAGTTTCTCCTGAACAATAAAACTCTTCAAATGGAGATATTACCCCTTCCTCAAGAAGACAGGCTGCAATCAAGGGCTTAAATGTTGAACCAGGTTCAAGTGTATCTGAAATGGACTTATTTCTTCGGCAATGTGTTGGATAGCTTGAAAAATAGTTGGGATTATAGGCAGGGTATGAAGCTAACGCTAATATTTCTCCTGTCTTAGGATTCATAACAACAGCACACCCGCCAAGGGCATTATATTCCATACAGGTTTTTCTTACCTCTGCCTCTGCCGCATATTGAATCACCTCATCGATGGTCAGGGTAATATCACATCCCTTATCAAAGAAGAAAGACATATTTTTTTTATCTATAATTATGTGTCCTTTTGCATCCCTTGTCAGAACAATAGATTTTGTTGGTCCTTTTAATGACTTATCAAAGGAAATCTCAACGCCCTCCAGCCCGTGGTTATCTATTCCAGCAAAGCCAAGGATATGGGCACCCAACTCCATTTTAGGATAGAACCGTTTGTATTCCTTGACAAAGTTGATTGATGGAAGATTTAGTCTGGCAATCCGTGATGCTTCTCTTGTGGTAAGCTTTCTTTTTATCCAGACAAAGGAGGACTTTTTTTTCAACAGGGCTACTATCTGATTTCTTTTCATCTGAATGATGGGGGCTAATTTGTCAGCAATAGCCTCAGGACAGCTAATCTCTTTTGGAGAAGCATATAAAGAATCAACCTCAATACTTACTGCCAGTTCTCGTTGATGACAATCGTATATTGTCCCTCGTTTCATTTCAAGGGTCATCAATTTTTCCTGACTCTCAGAAGCAAACTCCTTCATCTTTTGTCCAGATATTAATTGAATGTATACCAGACGACTGATGAGAATCACTGCTATGGAAAATATCAGGAAAAAGCCAACAATCACCCGATCTTTATATGTTTTAACAGACATTTCTTTTTTATCCCCTCATGAATTATCCGGGGCACTGTGTGGGAAAATAATAACCGTTCAGCCGTTGCCCCTCTCAGTTCAACAGCAGCACTCTACTTGTGAAATCTTTGGTTTTTCACAAAATAGAAAGCAGCTTTTTACCAACATTACAACACATTTACCATAAACACCAAAAGCGAGCCGACGAGAGGAATTGAACCTCCGACCAACTGATTACGAATCAGTTGCTCTACCCCTGAGCTACGTCGGCATATTTCAATTTCAATCCGTGCCCTTGTAATGGGAACTCAAGCGATTGGCAGTCAGGACTGATTAAGCAAATTTCTTGCTTTTCTTGCTGCAAATTTGTTATCGAAATGTTTTTGAATTGCGAAGGCAAGATTTTGTAGTTCAAGGTTAAACTTATTGATGCAATCATGATTGTAGCTGCATGGCTTATCTATGCCTTTTTAGCAGACAACCACAGGAAGCCCTCTCTGACAAGGTTGCAGCTACATTAGTTATTGTATAGCTTACAAAACGTTACGAGTAACACTATTAAAAATGGTGCCGAGACGCAGAATTGAACTGCGGACACGCGGATTTTCAGTCCGCTGCTCTACCATCTGAGCTATCTCGGCACAAGATAAGATCTTTTTACTATTTCTTACTATTTAGTGTACTATAATTTTCCTTAATTGTCAAGATAATTTTTTATATTTCTGTGTAACTATCTACAATCATAACCATTCAGCCTGTGTATCAGAGGTGCAAAAAAGCATTCTTGCCTGTGGTGTTATACAGGCTGGAAGCCTGAGTTACCTTACCTACAGTCCATATTCCTTAATCTTGCGATGCAGAGTTCTAAGCCCAATATCCAGGATGCTTGCTGCCATTTTTCGATTATCAGCTACTTTCTTTAATGTCTGGCTGATTATCTCTTTCTCTGCCTCTTTCATGCTTGTGCCCACATTAATCACAATCCCTTCCCTTTTTTTAGAAGGTTGCTGAATCAATGCCGGCAAATCATCTGAATCCAGTAGCTCATTCTGAGAGAGGATAGCCATGCTTTCAATAATATTCTTAAGCTCGCGAATATTTCCTGGATAATTATATGACATGAGAACATTCAGGGCTTTAGGGCTGATACCTGAGATATGCTTTTGATTTGCCTGATTAAACTCGTGAATAAAGGCATTAATCAACAAGGGAATATCATCCTTTCTTTCTCTAAGAGGGGGGAGCTGGATGATAACAACCTTTAGCCTCCAGTAAAGGTCTTCTCGAAATTTTTCCTTCTGTATCTCGACTAAAAGATCTCTATTCGTGGCAGCAATGACCCTCACATCCACCAAAACCTTTGAAACCCCGCCAACCCTTAAGAATTCTTTCTGCTCCAATACCCTTAAAAGCCTTGCCTGAGCCGAAATAGGCATGTCCCCTATCTCATCAAGGAATAATGTTCCACCATCTGCGGCCTCAAACTTCCCACTATGTCTGGATATTGCCCCGGTAAAAGCACCCTTTTCATATCCAAACAACTCACTTTCTATAAGGGTTTCAGGCAAAGCTGTACAGTTTATTGGCAAAAACAGATTGTTTTTCCTTGAGCTATTGTAGTGAAGTGCCTTGGCAATCAATTCCTTCCCAGTCCCGCTTTCACCGCATATCAATACATTACAGTTGACAGGGGCAACCTGAAGGATGGTTTTGTAAATCTGCTGCATAACAGAACTATGTCCAATGATGTTTTGAAAGCCATACCTTATATTTAATTGTGTCCGCAATTCCTTATTCTCTACAGCCAATTGCTGTTTGGTAAAGGCATTCTTGATTAGAAGCCGTAGTTCTTTTATATTTATAGGCTTGGTAAGATAGTTTTCTGCCCCGTCCTTCATGGCCAGAACAGCAGATTCTACGGTTCCATAGCCTGTCATGACAATAACACTGGTATCAGGGTTTCTCTGCCTGGCATTTTTTAAGACGGTCATGCCATCTATATCTGGAAGCTTCATATCTGTAAGCACAAGGTCTATCTGCTCCTCTTCTATCAATCTAAGGGCAGTTTTGCCGTCAGAGGCTTTTATTACCTGATAATCACTATCCTTGCTCAAGGCAATAGAAATAGCCTTCAGCGACATAGGTTCATCATCGACAATCAATATCTGTTTCTTTTTCATGGCTACACCTACTATCTCATGACACTTAAAATCGTGGGTTGCGAGTAGTGTGACGTGCTTCCTCTGCCAGAGGTGCTACATCTTCACAGACAGGGATGTCTGTGCCACCGTACAACAAACACATAGCAGAGCACCAGGCACCAGAGCACCAGTCGGTTGCAATCCTTTTTTCATCAAATATCAGTTTCTCACGGTGTCTGGTGCTCTGGTGCCCTTCCTGCAATCTGTCAGCACATATCAGCCTCCTGAATAACCCTCAGCACCTCTTCCCTTGTTGTTATCCCTGCAGCTATCTTTTCTTCCCCTTGTTCCAAAAGGGTAACCATACCCTCTTCAACAGCTGCTGCCTTTATTTTGGAGCTATCCACCCTATCCACGATCAATCTTTTGATTCTTGGGCTAACAGGTAGCAACTCAAATATTCCTGTCCTGCCCTTAAGCCCAGTGCTATTACACTCCTTGCAGCCTGCCCCCTTGCAGTTAGAGCAGATAGTCCGCACTAATCGTTGGGCAAGAACACCAATTACAGTAGAAGAGATGAGAAAATCCTCTATGCCCATGTCCTGTAATCTGGCAATTGCTGTCGCTGAATCATTGGTATGCATAGTAGACAATATCAGATGTCCGGTAAGGGCAGATTGAATGGCAACCTCTGCTGTCTCTCTGTCACGAATCTCTCCAACCATCAGGATGTCTGGATTATGCCGTAATATTGACCTTAATCCTGAGGCAAAGGTTAAACCTATCTCTGGCTTTATCTGTATCTGATTGATCCTTTGCAGATTGTATTCTACTGGATCCTCTATAGTAACTATCTTTTTTTCTGAGGAGTTTATTCTGGCTAAAGAGGCATAAAGTGTGGTAGTTTTTCCGCTGCCAGTAGGGCCTGTGACTAAGATAATCCCATTTGAGCGGTGGATCAATTGATTGTATCTATCTAATATCATACTTGAAAACCCTATGCTTTCCATATTCAGAAATATCTCTAACCCCTTATCCAATACCCTGATAGACACACATTCATCATAGATTGTGGGCAGGGTTGAGACCCGTAAATCTATATTCTTGCCATGAATCTTAATTTGTATCCGTCCATCCTGTGGCAGCCTCTTCTCGGCAATATTCATTTGAGCCATTACTTTTATCCTGGAGACAATTGCCGGATAAAGATGAGGCGGCGGCAAAGAAATATCGTAAAGCACACCATCTATCCGATAACGAAGAATAATACTTTTTTCATATGGTTCAAGGTGAATATCAGAGGCTTTTTTCTCTACAGCTTCTCGGATAATAGCATTTACCAGCTTGATTACCGGTGCTTCGACTGATAGATGCTGAAAACCTTCTATATCAGCTTCTTCTATGGCTACAGGGGTTGCACTTAAAACAATACTCTCAATTGTTCCCAGACCATAGTATTTTTTTATACTTTCCTCTATCTCATGAGAAGAGACAGTAATCAAGATTATTCTTTTATTCAAAAGCAGCCCAATCTCGTTTATGGTCTGCATATCTGGCGGCTGAGGGGTGGCAAGGGTAAGCGTTTCAGCACTAATATCAACAGGGAAGAGTTTGCATCGATTAACAAACCTTGCCGGCAGCATCTTTATGGCCTCTGGATTTATTTGGTAGTCATTTATGCTTTCCAATGGATTATACCCCTCTTATCCTATCCACCTGAGCCTTCACATCCTCAATGGTTATCTGTTCCATACATACTGGGTTTTGACACCTTGAAACCTGTCCAAGGTACTGCTTGGTGCAGGGGCTGCAGGGAAGCTGTTTATAAATAGTCAGGTGTCCCTCTCCATAAGGTCCCCATTTAGAAGGGATATTTGGGCCATATAAGCCGATAACCCTTGTGCCCATGGCTGCAGCAACATGTAACGGCCCGGTATCAACACTGATAAACAAGCTGCATCTTCGAGCTATCTCAGCCAATTGCTTTAAGCTTGTTCTGCCAGCAGCAACAATTGGCTTTTCCTGCATAAAGGCATTGAGTATAACAATAAAAATAGTCACCTTTTCCTGTCCGCTCTATCTCACCAACTCATCATACACCGATAAAACCCTTTCAGCCACCCTCTCCTTTGTAAATTCCTTCATCACTCGCTGATGTCCATTTTTCCCATACTCCTTTCTCAATTCAGGATTATCAAGAAGCCTGTTGATAGCAGCAGTAAGTGCGTCCGAATCTTTGGGCGGTACAATCAAACCTGTTTTTTCATGAAGGTTGGCATAAGGCACACCTGTAGGCAAGTCAGTACTTATTACAGGCTTGCCACAAAATTGTGACTCTAATTGTACAATACCAAATGCCTCTGAAGATGCAATTGATGGAAGAACAAACATATCACATGCATAATAATAAAAGGCAAGCTCTTCATCAGCCACAGGTTTTAGAAAAACAATCTTATTATCAACACCAAGCTCTTGAGCCAGTTTTATCAAATCATCTTTTAGCTGACCGTCTCCAATCAATAAAAGTCTGGCATCTACCCCTTTCATTGCCCTGATAAGAAATTCAACCCCTTTGTAATATACCAGCCTGCCGATAAACAAAAGGATTTTAGCACCATATTTATTACGAATCTTTTCAGATTCCGCCTGAACCTTCTGAGTAAATTCAAATTGTTTTATATCAATTCCTAGGGGTACAATCGTGCATTTTTCTCTGAATTTGCTCAAAATAGACGAGCTGTCGATTAATCGTGGAGATGTGGGAAGGATTCTGTCTGCCTTTTTAAAGAAGTGCATCAATAATGGTTTTAAAAACCACATAATCAACTTTTGCTTAACAATATCGCTATGATAGGTAATCACCAGCTTTCCCTTTGGCCGTACCAAAAGATATGCTAACGCTGCCATTGGATATGGATGGTGAACATGAATTATATCAGCATCTATCTTTTTTATCCACAAAGGAATGGAGAAACCCAGAGGCATGGAAAATAAAATACCCGGACTGGCAATCCTTATGATTTCCAGATCTTTTTCTTTCTCTACAACTGTTTTAAAACATGTGTTGCACACAAGAACCTTCAAATCTACCTTGCTTTTTATTTCATTTACCAGTAAATAAAGATGATTCTCTATCCCGCCGATAACTGGAAAATAAAGTTTGTTGATTTGTAATACCTTCATGGGTGTTTTTCCTTTTTATCCATAATAAATAAAGGATACCACGAAACCATGGATGTGTCAAGCTGAAATTTGCTTTTGAGTTCAACTGAATATTCGATAAAGCAAAATTCAAATCACACAATCCTCATAGAATTGCCCAA
>JASEHA010000399.1 GCA_030018795.1 bacterium | reverse complement strand
CCAGGATAGAATCCTGGGCTACATTCATCCCATTTACTTGCCGATTTCAGGTTAAAATGTACAGGCACCGGTTGCTTCCTGCAGTCGATAAATAATTGTTTTCCAGAAGAGTGTCCACCCTTTTTCACCAACATTATGGTAATCTGCAGTAAACATTAGCCCATTATTATTATTCCATGCCTGTTCAAAGTATCCAATAAACCTTGAGGTTAGCTCAGGTGCATTATTTACAAACAGGTTTGCCTCTAAGTTAAGGTCTGCAAGGTTACGCCTTGTCCAGTTTGCTGAGCCGCACATAAACTGGTACTTTTGCCTGTTTTTATTTACAATACAAATAGCCTTATGGTGAAATTGTTCACCATGTGTATCTGCCCAACGGATAGATATGTTGAGATTGTGTTTTTTGTGTTTTTTGGCTTTTTTGGCTTTTTTGGCTTTTTTTGCTGTGTTTAGCAATTCAGCGGCTACAGGACGATTTGGTATGCCTATTTTAGTATGTCCAAAGGCATCACGGTTAGCATCCATAATTATTCTGACATTTGCCCCTTTTCTTGCTGCATCCTTAATCGCCTGAATTACCCTTCTCTCAGAAAGGTAAAAGATAGCTATCCTTACCTCATCCCCTGTGTCGGCAGATTTAAGCATGTCAAGGAGACGAGTCAGGATAGCACCCTCTGTCAGCCATTCAATGGTTGGACATGCTTTGATAATTGAACACGTTGTGTCTTTTATGCTTGTGTCCTGTAATGCCTTCCTGAATAAAGAAAGCAGATGTTTTGCATCCCCCATGACATTTTTTGGATTAACGGCTGACCACTCTATACACGCAAGCTCAGTAGATAAAGCAGCTAATGCAATATCTCCTGAAACAAGCAATCCACAATTTGAATGGGCTGAACTCCCATCAGCCGGGTTAAAGCTGGTTGCTATCATTTGCCAATTACCAGCAGCAGTATCAGCAATAATCACCTTGCGATGATTTGCCTTAAAAAAGAACAGCCGCCCCATCTGACGCAAGCTCATTTGCCTACCATTAATATCCATAATATTTGGCAGGAATGCCCTGTCTAGTAAATTGTTTATCCATGGGATTTTTTTAATACAAGTATTAACCATATTTATGGGTGAACTATAGATGATATTACTATCATTCATCCTTGAAAGATCAGTAAAGACAATCCCAATCCCTGCATCTGCCATACGATGAAAGAGATGAGGCTCCATATTTCCATATATTCTGTTAATTGGGTCAGTTAGTATGAGGATATTTATCTGTGGACAGGCTTGTTTTTTACGAATAAGTGCTTCGGCTAATTCTTTAGAAAGCTGACGATGGTTTTCTGGAATACTCCCCTGATATGGATTCCACAAGAAGAAATCAATACATATCCACATCCTTGCCTTTTCGATTAAAGCCAGCACGTTATCAAAGTTTTCCTGACAGATGATGCGTTTGCCTGATTGCGGATCAAATGTTGTTGAATCAATGAGAAGCCTGACATCATTTTCAGCTACAGAAACAGCATGAGCAGCATGTGTGCCCAAAAGCTCAGGCTTATTAGGTTGGAGAATATAACAGGCAATGGTAATCATGATACAACTCAGGAGAATAATCTTCATATTTTCTTCATGGGGAGAGAAATTGGCATAAATAAGGATGTTGTCTTATCCTATTTCAGTTGGTACTCCAACATTATTCTACAAATTCTATGTTAACTGTATCACGATTAAAAAAAAATGTCAAGAATTTTTTTTTGTAAAACTCGATGTTCAAGTTTTCGACCTGTGCGGTTGAAATTTACCACACAGGTTTATG
>JASEHA010000398.1 GCA_030018795.1 bacterium | reverse complement strand
TAGTTATACAAAAAATCAGTTCCTTAATTTTAGTTTTTAGTCTGACCCCCTGACCCCTTACTGTTCCAGATAAACTGGTGAGGATATGATATCAAAATGAAGACACTAAACAAAATATCTGATTTAATCATGTTTACAGGAATACTAATATTCTCATTTTATTTGACCCTTAAGGCAGGATCACGAGGGTTTTTTGCTATAGTTTTTGATGGTGCTTACAGAATCTTTTCAGGGCAAATACCTTATAAGGATTTTTTAATACCTTTTGGACCAATGGTCTTCTGGATTCAGGCGATATTTTTCAAGATTTTTGGAGTAAACTATTTTTCTTATATAGTTAGTGGAGCATCTATTAATCTTCTATCTACAGCGTGCAGCATGTTAATCCTTAGATGTCTTTCCCCATCCCGACGGAGACTCTCATATCTTGCCGGATTATTGACAGCAGTCTGGTTTTATCCTCCTTTTGGGACACTCTGGCCAGAGCAAACAGCATTCTTTTTCTCTTTGCTGAGCATAACACTCCTTTTATTTGCACTGGTTATTAAAAAGAGTTCGGTCATTAGTCATGTTTTATTTTTATTCCTTTCTGGAATCTTTGCTTTTTTCTCTTGTATAAGCAAACAAAATGTTGGCATCTTTATTTTTCCATTATACTTTCTTTTATTAATAGCTTATTTCTCTAATTACAAACGAATTCTTTATAGTAGTGGGATCTTTTTGGCTGGCTTTATTGGGAGCTTAATTGTTTTCCTTCAATGGTTATTGCTCAGGTCAGACATAGAAAATTTTTTAAAATATTTCATTGACATCCCCACAGATATTGGATTCAGGAGACTTATTGGAGATGAAATTTGGTTTGGGGATAAGTTTGGTTTAATTAACACCTTCTCTGGTGGCAATTGTTGTCCCCTTCCCATTCATATCTTACCTATTTGCATTAAATTAGCCAGCCTGATACCTTTCTTTATAGCAATAGCTATGCTTATCTTATCTATCTCTAATTTTGAAAAAATTAGAGATACATGGAAGCAGACATTTATATCCTGTATCATATGTATCTATCTAGTGGGCTTTCAGTATTTATTTATTCACAGCACATTTAATCAAGCTGAGAATGGTGTTCCTTTTATAGGTATAATCCTTGCCATTGGTACGGGTTTGTTCTTCTATTCAGCTAACAACATATCATTAACGATTCAAATTCCAGAGCAAAAACTTCTCCTGCCATCTAAGAGGCTTGTTAAGATAACATTAGCTGGGGTAATATGTTGGATAGCACTTTATGTAGGAATATATGGAATAAAAGTATCCCTAACCAGGGAAATCCACGAATTTAAGGATTCTATATTCACAGAATCCCTTTATGTGAAAGGTTTAAAAGATTTGAAATGGGGAAATCCTACAAAGATAGGCATGGCTAACATTAAAAGGGATGAGATTGTCAACCTCTTTATATACCTCAAAAAGGATGGCAAGAATTTTTTCATTTTTCCTGATTTTACCATTTTTTATGCCATGCTTAATGTCCCTTCTCCTCAGCCTGTTTTATGGTTTCATAAGGGATTGACATATCCTGAATTATATGATCCTTCCTTAGATAAATGGGTTGTGAAAAACTTAAAAAAGAATATGGTCGAAACAATAATATTAGAAGAAGCATCCTGGTTTGGTACAACCAATAGATTGGACGATTTCCCCATGGTAAGACATTATGTCAGTAAAAACTTCAGCAAGGTTGAACAGATTGGAATGTTTCATATTTATAAAAAGAATAAGGATTGAGATTGTTATACTCAATAAGGGCATAATTTGTGATTTTA
>JASEHA010000397.1 GCA_030018795.1 bacterium | reverse complement strand
CACATATTGTGCCCAATATTAGCTTGCAAGCTAATCTTACCCACCACCGAAATTCGCATCACACATCATGTCAAACATCTCAACGACTTACGACATTTGTCAAGTTGGGGGTTTTGTGTGATTTTAGAACTACTTTTGCTGTAAGTGCTTGTTTTTATAGGCTTATAGCTTATGCAACGCTCACTATTTTTGGGCGGCGGTATAGGTTATGTTGTCTGGCAGGGGACACAGCATAATCCGAATGTCTTGCGGGGTGCAAATGATGTACCGAGAGTTCCAGCCGGTACGCTGGCTGTGCTGGGTGATTTGAAACAAATGAGCCCTGAGTGGCTGCGTGGTGTAAGTATGACCGGTGCTCTGAGTGTTGACCTGGCAGAGATGATGGTTTCATTTGACTCGGATCGCTGCATTGTCTGTGGTCTCTGCCTTAATGCATGCCCATATCAGGCGGTGGAGATACTGTTTTAGCAAGTAGTATTACCACTGGCATGTGGGTATGGTAATTCATTAGTGAGTGGCGAATGCTGTTGCATGTGGTTATGCCACCTGTGGTTGACTCGCAGCATGGCGTAGTGAATCGTTATCCGCGTCGTGATAGAAACAGCATGGCGATGTGGTGGTTTCATCCGTAGTGGGAGGACAGGGCTTCTCCCTGTCCGTGATCACTCCACCAACAGACAGCCATAGCATTCAGTGGTTACCGTCCACCACTGAATGGATGCACGGTATGGGGTGTGGATGATTCAGTAATGAGTGGTGAACGGCTGCCATTTCACAAACAGGAGGCAATCAATTGAGAATAGCAGAAGATATAACCAGACTGATTGGTAATACACCTCTGGTCAGGCTGAATAAGGTAACCCAGGGAATGGAAGCTACAGTGGCAGCCAAGCTGGAGTTTTTTAACCCCTGCGCAAGTGTTAAGGACAGAATTGGCGTGAGCATGATTGATACAGCTGAGGTAAAGGGATTAATTAGTGAAAACAGTGTTATTGTCGAGCCGACCAGTGGCAATACCGGTATTGCCCTGGCTTGTGTGTGTGCGGTCAGAGGGTATCGATTGATTCTGACCATGCCGGATACAATGAGTGTGGAACGCAGAAGCCTTCTTAAGGCATTTGGTGCGGAATTAATACTTACACCAGGAGATAAGGGAATGCAGGGAGCAGTTGACAAAGCAAGAGAAATGGCTGAATCAAACCCGAATGTCTTTATCCCGCAACAATTTGAGAATCAGGCAAACCCACAGATTCACTACCTGACAACCGCAGAGGAGATATGGAAAGATACGGATGGAGATGTGGATATCCTGGTATCAGGGATAGGTACCGGGGGAACGATTACAGGATGTGCACGATTCCTCAAAGAGAGAAAGCTTAAGGTTAATGTAATAGGGGTTGAGCCATTTGAATCACCGGTTATTTCCGGCGGAAAACCGGGTACACACAAGATACAGGGGATTGGTGCAGGGTTTGTGCCATGGATATTGGAGAGGGAATTAATTGATGAGATTATCCGGGTAAAGAGTGAGGAGGCTATAGCTACAGCTAAACAGCTAATCCGTGAAGAAGGGATACTGTGTGGTATCTCTTCAGGGGCAGCGGTTAATGCAGCTCTAAAGGTTGCTGCTCGTCAGGAAAATAAGGGAAAGCTTGTGGTGGTCATTCTGCCGGATACATCGGAGCGGTATTTGAGTACCGGGTTGTTTGGGGAAGTAAGTAGGAACGAAACTGCGTGACTGACGCTCACCATTGAGGAAGATGCAATCTTCACGTCAGGCTGTGTAAAAAGTCAAAATTCATGAGCAAGCACCACAATATATT
>JASEHA010000396.1 GCA_030018795.1 bacterium | reverse complement strand
TCGCCTTCACGCCCTCTCGCCTTCACGCCTTCTCTCCTCCTTGCTTGGTCATCAGAAAAAACTTAAACATCGAGTATTAGGTTTGTAGTCTTAACTATATATCCTGTCAATCCTGTCAAAAAGCCTCCAGTATTGCCTCAGTCACCCCATCCATCGTATACTCTTTAGCCACCATATCCACCTTCAGGTTAAGCTCGATCGCTGCCCTCTGGGTTATCGGACCAATACAGGCTATTTTCACACCAGAAAGGTATGGCTGCATATCCTCTCCTTCGAATATAGAGCAAAATCCATGTACACAGGATGGGCTGGTGAAGGTAATAACATCTATCCTGTGTTCAAGCAGCAGATCCCTTATCCGTTCATTCTTATAGCCTATGGTCTGATACACAGCAGCCACATGAGGTATTGCCCCCTGTTCTCTCAAGCCATTCTCCAACACAGCTCTGGCATCTTTTGCCCTTGGGATCAGGATGTGCTTGCCGTTCATTTCATATTTTTTCAAACCAGCAACCAATGCCTCAGCCACATATTCTTCAGGGCAATAATCCACCTTAAGGCAATATTTTTCAACTTCCAGTCTGGTTTGTGGTCCAATAACAGCTATCTGGATACCGTATAACTCTCGAATATCCAGTCCACACATCCTGAACCTCTGCATAAAATATGCTATCCCATTGACACTGGTAAATATCAGCCACTGGTATTTCCTTAGAAGAATCTGCTTGATAGCAGCATCTATTTCCTCAAATGATTCTGGCGGCATGATTTTGATGGTTGGCTGTTCATAGACAACTGCCCCAAGCTCCTGCATCTTCAAGCTAAACATGTTGCCAGTGGTGCTGTCTGCTTGATGTATCTGTGAGATTGGACGGGTAACAAGTATGCCTTTGCCAAAAAGCGGCTTATCCTCAAACCATTTAAGCTTTTCCCGTAATTTCACAACATAGCCAACAACAATGATAGCTGGAGCATGGATAGAAGAGGTATCCAGCCTGACCTCAGCAAGGGTAGCAACAACTGTTTTCTGTTGATTTGTTGTCCCATGGTGAATGACAGCAACAGGGGTATCCGGGCTTTTACCTGACTCAATCAATTTTTGGGCAATCTCCTTCAGGTTACCTACACCCATGAGGATGACAATGGTTTCAATCCCGGCAATATTTTCCCAGGGAACAGTCATCTTATCTATGGATTCGTGACCAGTAACTATACAGAGGCTTGAGGCATACTCCCGATGGGTAACAGGGATACCCGCATAAGCTGGTACGGCTATGGCTGAGGTTACACCTGGGACAACCTCAAAGGCTATTTTCTGCTCAATTAGAGACAATGCCTCCTCTCCACCCCTGCCAAACAGAAATGGGTCCCCACCTTTAAGTCGTACCACTCTTTTACCTTCCTTTGCCTTATCTGCCAATAATTGGTTAATCTCCTCCTGTTTCAGGGTATGCTGTCCAGCCTTTTTGCCCACATAGATTATCTCTGCATCAGCCCTGGCAAAGGCAACAATCTCCTCTCCAACCAGATAGTCATAAAGGATAACATCTGCCTCACCTATATACCTTTTTGCCTTCAGGGTTAAAAGCCCAACATCTCCAGGACCAGCACCGATTAGAAATACCTTGCCATTATACATCTGGTTCTCCTTTTTGCCTTTAGGCTGAAGGCTATTAGTGTCGCGTCAAGCTTGAAATGTCGCGTCTCTACGTTGAAAAAAGGTGGAGGGTGAGTCTCCTAACAGTCTACAGTCTATCTACCTATGTAATTGTAACAGATTTTTATTTATTGTCAAGCTTTTTCTACCTCCTCTGAATATTCGATAAAGCCAACTGTCTCATAATGCCTCATGTAAAAAGAGCA
>JASEHA010000395.1 GCA_030018795.1 bacterium | reverse complement strand
TTTTCTTATGAGCTTTGTGCATCCTTTGTGTGCTTTGTGGTAAAATCCGCACTACTCTTTTTCAGAATCTGTGAAAATCCGTCCAATCTGTGTCATCCGTATGCTATTTTTTATTCGCACATTAAATGGTTGCATTATGTGCATCTTGAAATTCCTCTTGACTTTACTATCCCCTCGTTGTATAATACTCGATATTCAAGTTTTTTTATTGGTGACCAAGCAAGGAGGCGAGAAGTCGAAAAGTCGAGAAGGCGAAAAAAAGTAGGATTCGATAAAAAACGATTGCGACCAACTGGTGACTGGTGTTCTGGTGCACTGCTAATAGGAGTAAAAACATGCGAATTATTGTAAAATTTATATGCACTCTCTCTATGCTTATTTTACCCATATTATCGTCTGCTCAGAATGATGTTAATACAGATAATACCCCGCCAACTATTACTATCACCACCCCTTTAGAGAATGCTAAGGTCTTTCGTAAGGTTGTTGTCAGAGGTATAGTTAGTGATAATGTGGGCGTTCATCGACTGTTGATTGATGATGAGGAACTATGTGTTTCATCTGAAAAAAGTGCTTTATTCTCTCATGAGATGCGGTTGCCAAATGTTGGACAACATACGATTGTTGTCACGGCTTATGACTTAGCTGGTAATAAAACCATACAGAAGGTAAAGGTTATTTCCAGGATAGAAGTACATGTGGCTGTAACTGATTTTGCAACAGAAAATGTCTCACAGATAGAAGCAGTATTTGCCAGTGATGTTGTTCGCAGAAGCATAGTTAATTCAAGGGTTTTTAAGGTGGTGGATAAGCAGGATATGGAGATGATATTAAAAGAACATGCCTTCCAACAAACTGGTTGTACTACAGAGGATTGTGCTATAAAGATGGGGCATATCCTGAATGCTCAGTATATGTTCGTTGGAAAGCTCAACTCTATAAATGAGATATACTACCTCTGGGTAAAGATGGTAGATGTGGAGACCGGGGAGATTATCATTGATGAATCAGAGGAATGTACCTCTCGCAAACCAAAGGACTTAGAGAAGGCAGCTGACTATATAGTAAACAGGATAATTGAGAAACTAATTGGTAATGAGAAACTTATGCAACAAAATGATCGCTTGCCTCTTGTCCCTCAATCTCATGAACCATGTATAATGCAACTCTCTGGCAATAAAGCAATTATAAATAAAGGAAGCTCTGATAGGGTGAAGAAACGGGATCTATATGAAATATATCAGGATGGTACGCTGATTGGATTATTACAAATAGGGAGAGAGGTCTATTTGGAAAAGGCAGTTGGCATAATTACCTGGCAGGCAAAGGATAAATCAATAAAAACAGGGCTTCCAATTGTATATATTGGCAAAAAAAAGATAGCTGGGGTTGGACTGATGTTTGGTGGACATGATGATGTGTTTGGACTTAATATATATCTGGATTATATAGATAGTATATCTAATCTGGGATTCCAATGTGGGGTTGGCTGGTATGAAGATTATAGATATGCATCTACTTATGTATATGACGGCAGATATTCTTATTATACTTTAAAAAGTTTTGATATCTCTTATTCGTCGCCATTTCTGATTAAATATTATGTTAATCCCAATAAATGCCTGCCTGTCTCGGTCTATATGGGATTTGGTTCTTCAAAAGCAGAGCATGAGTATCAGCAGTATGGTTCTTACAATAAATCATATTCTGATAAGAGTGTAAAACGTGTGCCAGTGATTAATCTTGGGATGAATCTCTTTACCAGAAGCACAGTCCATCTTACCCTTGATTGGAAATACTTTATGGGAGAAGATTTTCGACCTGTGCGGTTGAAATTTACCACACAGGTTTATGCTGCTAATTTAAAC
>JASEHA010000394.1 GCA_030018795.1 bacterium | reverse complement strand
GCGTAATATTTGGATGCGTTTGACATGGGCTTACCCACACGATTTGTTAAAGAACATAGAAATTCCCCCAATTCACTGACGCGTTACTACCACACCATTTTTTATTTGACACTTGCAGATTTTTATAGTATACTTAATATCATTATGATCCAAGCAGTTACTATCAAAAATTTAAGCATTCGATTTCCAAAGCAGCCTAAGCAGACACTCAATCAGCTTACTCTTTCCATAGGAAAGGGAGAGCTGGTGTTTATCATGGGTAAAAGCGGGTCAGGCAAATCTACATTAGTTAAGTGTCTAAACGGTTTCATCCCTAACCTGTATCCTTGTGAATTTCAGGGCAGTGTCGAGGTGTTTGGTGAATTGACAAATACCAGAGATATTTGTGAAATATCAAGGGATATTGGCGTGGTATCTCAGAATTTTGAGCAGCAGCTTTTTTCAAGCAGTGTTTATCTTGAGGTAGCCTTTGGCCCTGAAAATTTACGCATAAGACCTGAAGAAACAAGGAGATTGGTCAAGAATGCCCTTCTAAAAACAGGACTGGCAGGGTTTGAACATAGAAACCCTGAGACGCTTTCTGAAGGAGAGAGGCAGCGACTGGCAATTGCCTCTATCCTTTCCATGAAACCCAAGATTATAGTTTTTGATGAATCCCTGACAGATTTAGATCCATTTGGCCGCAACGAAATATTTTCTATCTGTGAAATGCTTCGGATGGAAGGGGCATGCGTCATCTTTGTCTGGAATGAAGCAAGGGAAATACTCCATGCAGACAGGGTTATTCTTCTTGATGAGGGAGAAATCGTTGCAGATGAAAAGCCAAAGGATATACTAAGAAAGACTGCTTTATTGGAAAAATGCGGCATCAGACCCTATCAAATTCCTCTTCTTTTCCATGAAATGGGATATACCAAACGCCTTCCTATAGATATAGGTGAGGCATTAAAGATGGCTGAAGAGGAAAGATGGGTTGTTTCTGGAAAAAAGTACCAGCAGCTTATTGAACATGATGCATCCCACCTCAAGAATTATGGGGATCAGGTAGTCTGGATAACAGGCATGGAGCATACCTATCCTAATGGGATACATGCTCTTAATAATATCAATCTGAAGATTCGTGAAGGCGAGTTTGTGGCTCTTGCCGGAGGAAATGGAAGCGGGAAAACAACCCTGCTCAATCATTTGAATGGCATGTTGCTGCCTACTAATGGAGATGTATTTGTCCTTGGCTGGAACACCATGGATGTTGATTTTTCTCAATTAAGCCATCAAGTAGGCTATGTCTCTCAGGATCATGCGAATCTATTATTTGCCAGCTCTGTGTTTGAAGAGGTTGCCTTTGGGCCACAAAATCTTGGATGCTCAAGGGATGAGATTTATCGAAGGGTTTATGATGTCTTAAAGATGGTTAAACTTGAAAAATATGAGGATGAACGGCCAGACCTGCTCACCAAAGGGGAACAACAACGATTGGCTCTGGCCTCTATGTTTGCCATTAAACCAAAAATTATTCTTCTGGATGAACCTGTAAGCGGGCTTGATTATCAGGAGATAAAAAATCTTATGGAGCTTCTGGTAGAGCTTAACCAGAAGGGGCATACCATTATCATGGCTACCCAGTGCATGTGGCTGATTGCTGAATATAGCCATAGAATGATAGTCATGAAGGATGGTGAAATTATTGGGGATGACCCTGTACGAGAGGTTTTCTCTGATAGAAATCTCTTAAGAGAAGCAAGCCTCCTTGTACCAGAAATAGTTGAATTTGGCTATGGTTTTGGCCAGAGCTTTCTCTCTGCAGAGGAATTCTTGTTTTGTCTGGAAAAATGGTGAAAAGAGGTTCTTTAACGAATCGTGTGGGTAAGTCCATGTCAAACGCATCCAAATATCACGCCAATAAATGTG
>JASEHA010000393.1 GCA_030018795.1 bacterium | reverse complement strand
CCTGCCTGAGGGCGAGATGTTTATAGCTTTATAGCATCAACATCAAATTAGCTCCGTAGGAGCGAAATAACTATGAGGATTATGGATTAGAAATGTTACAAAAGGAGGAACAAAAGAATGTGGCAAAAAATATTGACAATATTTTTGTGTTTTTTGAGTTTAGTGTCTGTTGCTCAAGCAGGTGGTGTAGTAACCGAGGCAACAGCGGCTAAATCAGGCAAGATGCTTGGGGCACAGTTATTGATCAGAGGCGTTGTTTCAGAATTTGAGGAAAAGGCAAATGCCGGCGGCATTGGCGGGCTTTCATTCGCTGGGGTAGCTGGCGGGGTAAAGTTCAGTCAGGCTCATGTAACCATAGATGTTCGTATGTTTGATACTACAAGTGGGGTTATCCTTCAGTCTCATACTGCAAATAAGAAGGCAACCAAGGTTGGATTTGCTATCGCCGGCGTTGGAAAAGGGGTTGGACTGGCAGCTGGATGGGAAACAAAAACACCGCTTGGAAAGGCAACACGAAATGCAATTGACGAGATTGTTAATGTAATTGTCGAGCAATCAGAAAAGCTGCCCTGGCAGGCATCAATCGTAACTGTAAAATCTGATACAGCTTATCTTAATATTGGACAAAAGGATGGTATAGGCACAGGAACCGTGTTTGATGTTTTTAGGCCAGGAGAAGAGTTGATTGACCCTGAAACAGGGTTATCATTAGGCTTTGAAGATACTAAGATTGGTCAAATAGAGCTGATAGAGGTTAAAGAAAAATTCTCTATTGCCAGGATAAAAGAAGGCTCAGGGTTCAATAAGGGAGATATGGCACGACTTAGTAATGATAAACGAAAATATACCCCTAAAAAACGGATTGCTGTTACTGGATTTGAATGTAAGGTTCCCAGCGGAAGCTATGATATTGGTAGTGCCATGTCAGAGATGCTGATTACCTCCCTGGTAGCAACAAATAAGTTTATTGTTGTAGAAAGACAGGCTCTTGATGATATTCTCAAAGAACAATCACTGGGCAAGTGAGTAATTGGGGCCAGATAACTCACACTTTCAGGGATGGCTGTGACACACATATAACCAGCCCAACTGGTTTTGAGCCAACGGTCTGGTGATGATTGATGTTGCAATCGTGGAGGTAACGACAAAAACATGACACTGGCAAATAAGATTACAATCCTTCGTATATTATTAGTACCTGTTTTTGTTATTTTTATAACCTATGGATATTATAAGTCTATTATAATATTCCAATATGTTGCCCTTGGTATTTTTATCTTTTGTATTCTTACAGATGCTATAGATGGATTCATTGCCCGCACATTTAATCAGCAAACAGCATTAGGGATGTTTTTGGACCCCTTAGCTGACAAACTACTGCTGGTTTCAGCCTTTGTTTCTGTAGGATTGATTGTTGCCGATAAACTTCCTTTATGGGTTATTATGCTGGTGGTTGGTCGAGAGTTTATCATCTCAATAGGGTGGTTGATTATTTATCTTTTTGGTGCAAAGGATAGCGTTCTTGCGCCGAGTATCTTTGGCAAGATGACCACATTTTTTCAGATGATAACCATTCTTCTTTGTCTGGTAAACCTTCCTTACCAATATCTTTGCTGGATAATCTTTTTAACTGTAATCATAACCATTATCTCTACTATTGACTATATTTTCCGTGGTAGCAAAAAACTTAAATCATGTTGATGGAATATCTTTATTTTGGAGGATTACCTGCTTTATTTATTAGCTTTTTGTTATGACCACAAAAGAACATTATGAGGAGGAAGAGAACATGAATATAGGAGTTTCAAGAAAATCAAGAAAAACACAGTCTGATGTTGATATGATTCAAATGTCGCCTTTGAAGCCAGAATTTATTTATAACGGAAGTTCCCCTCAGACAACAAGTACTATTTTGTTACAACCTATGATTTTA
>JASEHA010000392.1 GCA_030018795.1 bacterium | reverse complement strand
TATGTCTACAAAAATATAACCTGTGTGGTAAATTTCAACCGCACAGGTCGAAATTATGCCTTTTAAGTCCGTTTGGCAAGTTTTTTCTGCTGAAATCTCCAAAACCCATGTCAAATCTGAAACTGTTTGCAACGCTCTCGCTCAGTGAACGGTGGGGAGCCCAAATTAAAAATCCATTTAACCTCTCTACTTTTTGTGTCGATATTGTAAATATCTGTAAGAAAAAGACAAAAAAGTGGGAGAGATAATGGGATTTTGTGAATCTTGTTTTGAGAAGCAGAGAAAAATAGATAGATTGGAAGAAGAGATTACACAACTTAAGGCTAAATTAAAGTATGAGGATAAGAAAGCTAAAGAAGGATATTTTGGTAGTGCGACACCATCTTCAAAAATTCCACTAAAGGAAAACAGTAAGAATCCAGGGAATAATGGAGGGGCAAAAGAAGGACATAAAGGATATGGAAGGAGAACTATTACCGAAGATTCTGCTGATAGGATTGAATATTTAGAGGTAAAAGACGATAAATGTCCTGAATGTGGTAGTTATCTCGAAGATAAAGGAACTGTGGATCGTGGAGTAATAGAAAGTGTTCCTGTGAAGGCAGAGAAAATACTATATAAATGCGAAAAGAAGTGGTGTCCGAGATGTAAAAAGACAATTCAAGGAAAACCAAATGTATTGCCAAGATCACTTTACGGGAATCAATTAATTGCACGACAGACTGTGTAAAAACTCGATTTTACAAGATTTACCACACAATATAAGGTAGTAGGCAATCTTGCTATATCAATATATTGTGGTGTTGGCTCATGAATTTTGAGTTTTTACACAGTCTGACGAAGGCAGGCAGCAATATAATTTCAGACACAAAATCCAACTTGGGCTCAGAAACGATAAAAAAGAGTCCATCATCATCTCAGTTGCAGGTTCATGAAGAAGCAGGAATCGAAAATGACTCAATTACGGCAGAATGGAAGAAGACTTACGCAGATATGTCTGCTGAAATAAAGATAAGGCATTATTCTCCAAAGACGTTAAAGATATATACAATGTGGGTGAGAAACTTCCAGGGTTTTACCAAAAACAAATCACCTCTATTGCTTTCTTCCTCTGATATAAAAGAATTTCTCAAATATCTTGCTGTCAATGTGAATGTTGCGGCCTCTACACAGAATCAGGCATTTAATGCACTTCTTTTTTTATTCAGGTATGTGTTAAAAAAGGATTTTGGCGACTATAGGGATTGTGTGAGAGCAAAGAGAAGTCTTTATATACCGGTTGTATTGTCACGAGATGAAATAGAGGCGATTCTGTCACAGCTTTCATATCCTTATGACCTGGTAGTAAAGCTTTTGTATGGCTGTGGCTTGCGTCTGCTTGAGTGTCTTAATTTGCGTATTCATAATTTTAATTTCGATGCAGGTATCCTGACAGTACATGATGGTAAAGGGCAAAAAGACAGAACAGTTCCTTTGCCACAAACGATTCTACCAGCATTAAAGGCTCATATCGAGAAGGTAAAGGAGTTGCACCAAAATGATATCTGTGTGCATTACGCTGGTACATTTATGCCTGGCTTGCTCGAAAAGAAGTATAAGGACTGCGGAAAGGAATTGATATGGCAGTGGTTTTTTCCAGCAAAGACGTTGACCTTTGTCCCTGATTCAAAGGAATTCAGAAGATACCATCTTCATGAGACTCATGTGCAGAGGGCGATTAAAGAGGCAGTCATGAAGGCAAAGATTATAAAGCGGGCATCAACTCATACCTTTCGCCATAGCTTTGCTACCCATCTCTTGCAAGCCAATTATGATATTCGTGCTATTCAGGAATTGTTGGGTCATAGTGATGTCCGAACAACCATGATATACACCCATACAATTAAAAGCCTGACTGTCAAAGAGGCTATCTGAATATTCGATAAAGCCAACTGTCTCATAATGCCTCATGTAAAAAGAGCA
>JASEHA010000391.1 GCA_030018795.1 bacterium | reverse complement strand
CGTCTCTACTTCCCTTAATTACGAATTGAACGCATCAAGTAGTACACAATAAGAGGCATTACAACCATTTTTCATCGAATCCCACTTTTTTCGCCTTCTCGCTTTCTCGCTCGACAATTTCCTCCTGCCACTTCCTTCAAACAATTCGGAATCAACAAATATCAGCCTTTTTCATTATGTCTTGCTCTCTTCCATTACGAATTGAACACATCAAGTAGTACACAATAAGAGACATTGCAACCATTTTTTCATCGAATCCCATTTCCTCGTCTTCTCGACTTCTCGTCTCCTTGCTTGGTCACCAGTAAAAACTTGAACATCGAGATACACAATGATAATAACACAAATAAAGGGAAAAAGCAAGTAATTTTGCATAAAAATTCTGTAACTGTTCCTGAAAAAATCGACATGTGTAAAAAAAAGATTAAAGTATAATGGCAAAGATCTCCGATAATTATCATATGAGGAGAAAAAAGGATAGTTGTAACTGTTTACGTATAGCCACAGATCAAAATGCTGAGAACGCAGAGAAGAAATAGAATCTTTCTCAGCGAACTCCGTGTCTCTGCGTCAGATTCTTTTGAAAGAATAAAGGGGTGTTGCCATGACTTTTTACAAGATAGTTCTACTGCTTTTATTCCTCTCCCTTTCAGGCTGTGCTACAAACCCTGTCACTGGCGAAAAACAGCTTAATCTTATGTCTGAAGACAGAGAAATGGCTATGGGTGATGCCTGTTATCCTGTGTATACCCAGAGCTCAAATGGCTTGTTTCAGGATAAAGATCTGCAATCGTATGTTAATCAAATAGGAAAGAGTCTTGCTCAAAAAAGCCATCGTCCACAATTGAATTATGAATTCAATGTGGTTAATACCTCAGTGATAAATGCCTATGCCCTGCCAGGCGGCAAGATTAGCATTACCAGAGGGCTGCTTGGTCTTATGAAAAATGAGGATCAGCTGGCTGGTGTGCTGGGGCATGAGATTGGTCATGTGTCTGCAAGGCATGTTGCTGCAGGATATACCCGTTCTGTCCTGACAAATCTTGGGTTATCATTGCTTGATACTGTTATGTCTGCAAAAGAGGTTAAACATCGGGAATATTATAATACAGCCGCAGGATTGGCTGCAAATCTGATTGTCATGAAATATAGTCGTGATCAGGAACGAGAGGCAGATGCCCTGGGGATGGAGTATATGGTTAAGGCTGGGTACAATCCTCAAGGATTTGTTCAGTCCATGCAAATCCTTCAGTCTTTGTCTCAAAGAGAGCCGTCAAAATTAGAGGTAATGTTCCAAAGCCATCCCATGTCCTTAGAACGGATAGAGAATGCTAAGTCACAGATTCATTCTAATTTTGCCGCACTTCCATTAGATACCTTTCAATTGGATGAATTTGAGAAGAATACAAAATATCTTAAAAAGGTTATTCCTGCGTATAAGCAATATGATCAGGCTGAGGAGCTTGTAAAAAAAGAAAAATTTGGCGAAGCAGTCTCATTGCTTAAAAAAGCATTAGATATTGCCCCTGATGAAGCCCTGATTCACACTACCCTCTCTGCAGCGTATTTTGCTGAAAAGAGGTATGATGAGGCAATGGATGAGATTGAATCCTCTCTTGTCATATATCCTGATCTGTTTGTGAGCCGCTTTTTATCAGGGCTTATACTTCATACAACCAATGAATTTGAGGAATCAATTACTCAACTAAAAACAGCGGATAATCTTGTTTGCGACAATGTAAACGTTGTCTTTTATCTTGGGCTTAATCATGAAAAATTAAGGGACCAGGAAACAGCAGCCAGATACTATAAAAGGCTTCTCCAATTAACGAATAAGGGGGAAAAGGCAGTTTATGCTTATCAACGGTTGTGTGAATGGGGGTATGTTAGAGGCAGATAGCGGTTCTTTTCGGTTCTTTAACGAATCGTGTGGGTAAGGTAATGGGTCAGAAACAGAAAAGAGTTA
>JASEHA010000390.1 GCA_030018795.1 bacterium | reverse complement strand
CCTTACTTGAAGCAACATATCCTTGTGGTTAAAAATTTCATAATGAGAATTGCTGACAGACTCCAATCATCTCTCAAAATAACCAAATTCCTTCAGGTCATTTAATGACTTACGCCAATTCTTCCTCGTTTTAACCCAAAGCTCAAGAAACACCTCTCGGCCAATCAATTCTTCGATATCCTTTCGTGCTTCAATAGCCACCTTCTTTATCCCGCCAATAAGGATTCCTTCTTGAGATTCTCTTTCAACATAGATTATCCCCTGAATATAATCCTTTGGCTTCCTTTCCTTAAACTCCTCAATCACTACAGTGGTAGAATAAGGTATCTCTTCCTGATAATACTTAAATATCTTTTCTCTAATTATCTCTGCGGCAAAAAATCGTTCAGGTCTGTCTGTAATCACATCCTCTGGATAAAATGGCTCGCCCTCTGGCAATGAGGTCTTTATTGCCTTTAATAAACTGTCAATTTCTTTGAGTTTTAGGGCAGAAATAGGGATTATCTCCTGAAAAACATTCATCTTGGCATAAGATTCAATCAATGGCAGCAAGGTATCCTTTTGAATGGTATCAATCTTATTAATAACCAGAAGTTTTGGCTTCTTGCAGGATGTCAGATGCTCAATAATCCTCATTTCCATCCCCTGCAGCATAGCCGGTTCAATCATAAAAACGATAACATCCGCCTCATCTAAAACACGATAAGCACACTTGACCATGTTTTGATGAAGCTGATAATGAGGCTCTAATATCCCGGGCGTATCCAAAAAGATCATCTGACAATCCTTTTGTGTAAGTATACCCATGATGCGATGCCTTGTAGTCTGTGGTTTCGGGGTAACAATAGATATCTTTTCCCCAAGAAATGCGTTCAATAAGGTAGATTTTCCTACATTTGGCCGCCCAATTATACCTACATATCCTGAATAAAAATTTTTGGTCATTTTTCCCTCATCTGACTAAACATTTACGACTTCACATCCACTTCTTATGCTTAAGAAATACAAACAGCCCAATAGTTACTCCAATCATCAATATCCAGACAATAAACAGCCCATGTGAACCTGCTGCAAACTCTGGCATAGGAATATTCATCCCATAATAACTTGTGATTAAGGTTAATGGCATTACAAATGTTGAAATAATCGTCAATACCTTTATAATGGCATTCAACCTCGTGGATGTTCCAGAGAGGTATACCTCAAGGGTATTGGTTAATAACTCCCGGTACATATCAAGCATATCTCCTACCCTGAGTAGATGGTCATAGATATCCCTAAAATATACAAGATGCTTGTAGTTGATAAAAGGATTGCCTTCCCTTGAAAGCCGGGAAATAATCGTTCGCTGAGGGATGATAACCTTACGCATAGAAAGGATAACTCGTTTTATATGCAGGAGGCGTTCCATATTTTTTTGTGTTGGATCTGCCAACACGTCCTCTTCAATCTGTTCTATCTGGTCGTCTATTTGTTCGGCTAATGGGAAATAACCATCCACAATCTTATCAATGATAGCATGGAAAAGAAGATCCATGCCCTTGGTCAAAGCAAGAGGATTTTGCCTCATTTTTTCCCTGACTGTATTTATCACAACCGATGGCTCTTCATGAACCGTAACCACAAAGTTTTTGCCCAAAAAGGTATTTATCTCAAACATTTTCATATCTTCCTCAATGCTTGCCCGCTTAACGATCCCATGAACTGTAATAAAACAATATGTATCAAAATCCTCTATCTTGGGCAAATCCTGCGGAAAGATACAATCCTCAATGGAAAGCTCATGGAATCCAAATTCTTGTAATATAACTACATCCTTATCGTCTGTGTCTTCAATATCAATCCACAGAAAACAATTCTCATCCTTCAAGACATCCCTTATGTTTATCCCTTCATATTCAGTAATAATCCTGTTACCTGAAACAAGAAAACAGCAGTTTAACATCTCAACCTCCAATAGAGCAGTTAGTGGTTAGCCATTATACTCAATAAGGGCATAACATAATTTGTGATTGGACAACAAGTGGAGTAAGAATTAGGTTATCGGTAACCGGT
>JASEHA010000038.1 GCA_030018795.1 bacterium | reverse complement strand
ACAATGCTCTTTTTACATGAGGCATTATGAGACAGTTGGCTTTATCGAATATTCATAGGTCGCAATTTTTCTTGACGAGATAACATTTATATGCTATACTTCTAAATTAGGTTATTGCAACCTAAATCTTTTAAGATGAGGTAGAGGATGAATATTAAGCCCATCTTATCGCGTATCATTTTATTTCTTCAATCACTTAAAAAACATGTTTATCTTAAAAAAACCATTCGGAGTGAATCAAAGAAGTTCGATCGATTACTCAATTGGTCTGTAGGGATAACTGTTTTTGCTCTGGCTATCGTCTCTTTTTTCTTTACACGAAACCTTACCTTTCTTCTTATGTCCATTTTTTTCATGGTTATTCTTCTTGTTCTTCATAACTTTATCCTTTTAAAGGTTAAAAATGAGGAACATAGGGCAAAGGAAAAAGCAGAACAATTAGCCCATCTTCAGGAGATATCCATTGGTCTAACCTCAACCCTTTTATCGGAAGATATCCTTGAGATGCTTCCGCAGGCTGGGGCAAAATTGGCAAAAGTAGATACATGTCTGGTAGAGATGGTAGATAAAAAGGAAAAACTAATTCCAAAATCAGCAGCAGGTATCAGCTTTTCTCTGGCTGAAATAGAGACAGAGAATGAAAAATCTCTTGGGAAGGTAGTGCTTAAGGGAAAAACCTCTATATCTATTGATATTCTGCAAAAGGAATCTATGCTGCCTCTATGGATAACCGGACAGGGGTTCAAGTCATATCTGGGTATACCCTTAAAGATACGAAACGAGTGTCTGGGTGTGCTTAGCTTTTTTTCCTCTACCCCAAGAAGCTTTTCAAAGGAAGAGATAGAAATATTATCCATACTTGGGACGCAGGCTACATCTGCCCTTGAGAATGCAAGGTTGTATGGGGTAACCAAGGAAGCGCTTCATAAGGAGATAACATCCTCGATTGCCCTGTATCGAATAGAACAGGCGGTTACCTCTAAGATTGAATTGGATGAACAGATAAACACCATTATTGAGGGTTGTGTTCATGCTACTGGTGCAGAAAAGGGTTCCCTCTGGCTGATAGATGATATTTCCGGGGATATTGTTTGTAGTACTACTTACCCACACGAAGATAAGACGGTCGATCTACGATTAAAGATGGGTGAAGGGATTACAGGATTGGTGGCAAAGACAGGTGTTTTTCGAAATATCCCTGATTTAAGCCAGGAACCTAAGTTTATCAACTTCTTTAAGGCTGAATTGAAGAATCAGTTGAGCGTTCCTGTTGTCTGGAAGAAGGATGTTATCGGTGTGATTAATGTCTTTAATAAATTAACCGATAAATTTGACAAAGAAGATGAAAAGGTGTTAAGCATCCTGGCTTCTCAGTCAGCCATGATCCTTCAATCAGCAAAGCTTTACCGAGAGTTGAAAAATGCTGCTGCAGCACTTGCCCTTCTTTATGAGATAAGTAAAACCATAAACGAGGGCAGAAACTGTCAGGAGATTCTGGGGCTTATCTTAAAGAAAGGGATAGAGATGTTTGGTGCTCAAAATGGCTCGATCATGCTTATTGACGAAACCTCTGGTGATATGAATATTCGGGTGGCTGATGGATTGTCTGAGGAGATTATAAAAACTGCCAGAAAAAGACCAGGGGATGGAAGCATTGCCGGCTGGGTGGCAGAGAAAGGGGAGCCTCTTTTGCTCATAGGCAAGGTGGCTGACCCTCGTTTTACCTCACCACATCAAGTAAAACGGGTTAAGGATGTCAAGGATGCCATGTGTGCCCCATTAAAGATACGAAATAAGATAATTGGGGTTATCAATATCAGCAATCAGTTGGGGCATGATGTCTTTACTGAATCTGATCTAAGCTATCTTTGCACCCTGGCTAATGAGATCTCTATGGTTATCGAAACAGCCAGACTCTATGAAATAACCGTCCAGAGGGTGTCTGAGCTATCCACCTTTTATGTCATAAGTAATGCCCTGTCATCTGTCCTTAATCTTCAGGAGGTTCTCAAGCAAATATTAGAGAGGGTAACAGCATTAATCCCGGATACCATGATTACCATAAATACTGTTGACTATAAGGCAAATACAATACAGATAATTGCTCACTCTGGATTTAAGGCAGGTATCAAGCCGACAGAGGAGATAGCCCTGAATAAGGGAATAGAGGATATATTAAAGGCAACCTTTACCAGCCGCAGACCAACTGTTTTCCAAAATGCAGAGAGTATCATGGAAATAAAGCCGCTTATCGGCAGCATGGGAAGACCTGAAACACTTATTCTGCTGCCCTTGATTGCCAAGGATCATGATGTGGGGATGTTGGTTATTATGGTTCAACGTCCCTATCTCCCTTCTAAAGAAGAGCTTAGATTGCTTACATCCATTGCTCAGGCAGCAGCAGCAGCTATGGAAAATGCCCGACTTTATGGTGCTGTAAGGAAAAAGATGGAAGAACTTGAGGGATTACAGGAGATTGCCTCTCAGATGAGCTTGAACACAAACCCAAGGGATATCCTGGCTAACTCTATAAATATCGCCAATCATGTGATTAAGGCTGAACTGGGATTTTTATATCTGCTGGAAGAGGATTCAGGTCGGTTTATTGCCAGGGTTGGACAGGGTAAAAAAAGGATTTCAGAGGCTTTGTTTAAGTCATTAAAGTTCAAACCAGATGAGGGAACTGTTGGCTGGGCAGCCAGCCATAATGAAACACTGATTATTGATGATATCCGGCAAGATAATAGATTTATTCCTATGTCTGAGGTAGTTGTAAAAGATATAATTGCTGTTCCTATCGTTGAAAATGGAAAGGTAAAAGGGGTTATGGAGTTCTTTAATAAACTGTCTCCAGAAGGGTTTGGAGAGGATGAGAAGAGATTCCTTTCTATTTTGTCAAATCAAATAAGCATATTCCTTGAAAATACGAATTCCTTTGAAGAGATAAAGCGTCGGGCTCTTCAGCTTTCTGCTGTCCAGGCTATAAATAGAATGACCTCTGTGGTTGAGGCTAAAAACCTGCTCAACCAGATATTAGAGCTTACGGCAAAGGTGATGAGGACGAAAAAGTCATACTACTCATCACTTTTTGTTCAGGAAAATATTATTAAGATAACAAGCTCTTATGGCTTAACCTATATGGAGCAGGAAAAAGAAGAAAAGCTGTCTCTGGGACAGGGTATTGTTGGCAGGGTAATTCAAAATAATGCCCCATTAATGGTAAATAATGTTAAGGAGGATGCAACCCTTAGTGATGACGAAAAGGCTATCTATGTTGAGGATTCCTATCTCTCTGTCCCCATGTCTATCAGGGGTAAGGTGGTTGGTAGCCTTAATGTATCCTCCAAGATAACCGGCGGCAACTTTGACTTGCAGGATATGGAATTGCTTTCTACAATCTCTGCGCAGGCATCCATTGCTATTGAATATGCAGCTGTATCAAATAAGCTGCAAAATTATGGTGATGAGGTGGTAAAATTATTGACCATGATCATTGAAGCAAGGGATCCATTTGTTCGCTCACACTCTGATGCTGTATGTAAATATGCTACTGCTATAGCCAAAGAGCTGGGATTGCCTCAGGATGAGATTGATACTATTACTAAGGCTGCCCTTTTGCATGATATTGGAAAAATAGGCATAAAAGAAGGTATCCTCTTAAAACCAGAAAGTGAGTTAAATAGTGATGAGTTCCGGGATATCAAGAATCACCCATTTATTGGTATTCAGATATTAAAATCATTGAATTTCCTGTCCCCTATTATCTCTTTGGTTTATCATCATCATGAGCTATACGATGGCAGCGGCTATCCAGATGGTCTGGTTGGAGAAAAGATACCCGGTGGTGCCCGTATTATAACTATTGCAGATGTCTTTGATAAAATGGTAACAAGCAGAGGCTCTTATGTAGGCATGAGCGATGAAGAGGCAATGACTGCCTTAAGAAGGGGTGCCGGGAAAAAATTTGATCCAGCAGCTGTTGAGGCATTCATACGTATCCATTCAATTGTCAGAAGAGAGGAAATGGAAAGAGGCAGGCTGCGAAAACGGGATATAAGGGAAGAGGGTAAGCGGGAGATACAGATAGGCAGCCATACTATCTGGGATAGGTATTCGTAAATATGAAATGCGGAAAATGAGAATGCGGAATGCGGAAAAGCAGCAGAGCATAGAAATAAAATGCAGGTCTGAAATTCCGCATTCTTATTTCCGCATTTCGCATTTCCTTCTTATCGTGGTAAAAGGATCTATAGATGAAATCAATCTCAGAATTTTTAGAGAAATTATCCCAATCAGAGGATGAAATAGAGGTAGTTGTCTTTTTTCATGTCAACCAATTTGCTATGGATACTGCCCTGAATATTTCTCGATGGCTGAAAAAGGATTGTAATCAGGTAGAAGAGTATCTTATCCATCTTTTTTCTTTGGGCGTTCTGGAAAAGATGGGTGAAGGGAATTCGGCTATCTTTTCCTATACACAGGATATAGAAAAAATCAGGGTGATTGATCGATTTATTAAACTGATGAAGGAAAAGGGAGTGCGATAAGCACAAGTGTAAAAGTGCACCAGAACACCAGTGCACCAGTCACCAGAGTGTTAATTAAATTCTTTACTGGTGCCCTGGTGTTCTGGTGACTGGTGCACTAATATATGAACATCGAGCATAGGATACATAGAGTTTATGAATAAAAATGCAGCTATAGGTATATTTGACTCTGGTATTGGCGGATTAACCGTTATGGCAGAGATGATAAAAGCCCTCCCCAATGAGGAAATGATTTATTTTGGCGATTTAGCCCGGACACCGTATGGTTCAAAATCAAAGGAAACTGTTCTTAAGTTCTCATTTGAGATTGTTCAGTTTCTTATCTCTCAAGGGGTCAAGGCAATAGTTGTTGCCTGCAATACTGCCTCTGCCTCTGCTCTTGAAGACTTAAGACAAAGGGTTTCCATACCTATTATTGGTGTGATTCTGCCTGGTGCACAAAAGGCGGCAGAGGTTACGCAGACCAAACGGATAGGGGTAATAGCTACCAGATCAACTATTGCTACTGGGGCATATGTTAAGGCAATTCAATCCCTTGACCCGCAAATTCATGTTATCAGCCAACCATGTCCCTTGTTTGTTCCATTGGTAGAAGAGGGCTGGTTGAATCATATTGTAACCAGACAGATAGCTGAAGAATATCTTTTTCCGCTAAAGACTAATAAGATTGACACCCTTATCCTTGGATGCACACATTATCCGTTCCTGTGTGATGTTATTCAGGATGTTATGGGCAATGAGGTTACCCTGATAAATTCGGCAGAAGAAACTGCCAGATCAATCAAGGAAATATTGTCTGATGCCGGGCTGCTCTGTATAATAAGACATGACAGGAAACACAAGTTTTATGTCAGCGATGAAAGCACACGATTTGTCGAGTTGGGAGAGCAATTTCTAAAAGAAAAGATTCGTGTCATTACGCAAATAGATTTAGGGAAAGGGAATCCATATGTATAAGGTAGTGGTTGAAAGGGAATTTAGTGCAGCCCATCATATTGACAGGTATCCGGGTGAATGTCAAAGGCTTCATGGACATAACTGGCGAATACAGCTTATAGCCTGCTCCAATACCCTCAATGATCTGGGAATAGTAGTTGATTTTAGGGATATGGAAAATGCACTTGATGAGGTTATTCAGCCGCTTGACCATCAATATCTCAATCAGCTGCCTGAGTTTCTTAACAAAAATCCTAGCTCAGAGATAATTGCTGAATATATTTATTCGCAATTAACACAGCTGTTTCCAGATATACCGACTGCAGAGGTGAGGGTGTGGGAGACACCAACGAAATATGGGGCATATGGGTTAAGTATCTAATTGCTTAAGACGAATTAATACTTAACGCCACAACAATGGACAACAAAGGACAAAAACATGCGTTTACTCTACAACATACTTCTGCATCTATTGTTCATTCCTATTCTGTGCTATCTTCGCCGCGGTGCTTTTCAAAGGCTTGGCTTTTTACCTGAGCGGGTTCAAAATATCTTTAAGGGGAAAAAGATTGTCTGGGTTCATGCGGCATCTGTTGGTGAGGTGATGGGTATCTCCAGGATGGTTACGGAGTTAAGGCTCAATCTTCCCGAATATTCCATCCTTATTTCAACCATTACGACTACAGGCACAAATATTGCCAGAAAGCTGTCTACAATGGGGGTGATTTATCTTCCTCTTGATCTGCCCTTAGTCGTAAATAGGGTGTTTGAAATGATCAACCCAAAGATACTGGTTATTACTGAGACAGAATTATGGCCAAATCTAATCTTGCAGGCAAAAAAGAAAGGGATCAAGGTTATCATTGTTAATGGACGAATATCTGAGAAGAGTATTCGCAGGTATCAAAGGATTAAAGGGTTATTCAAAAAGCCTCTTGAAACAGGGGTTGACCTGTTTTGTATGCAGACAGAATTGGATGCCCAGAGGATAGCATCTCTTGGTGCACCCTCTGAAAAGATAAGGGTTACTGGCAGTGCTAAGTTTGATCTGGGTGTAGATATTCCCTCACCTGAAGAAATAAGAAGATTTTTGAAAGAGATTGAGATTACAGAAGAAAAAGATGTGCTGCCAATTATTACTGCCGGAAGTATTAGAGAAAAAGAGGAGGAGGTAATCCTTGATGCTTATCAGCTAATAAAACAACAAATACCAGATGCTGTCCTGATTATTGCCCCCAGACACCTTCAAAGGATTGAATTCATTAAAAAGGCTCTTTCAAAGAGAAATCTTTCGTATAGCTTACGTACAAAAAGAAACCAGAAAGGGATAGGGAAAAAAGAAGAAAGAGCGGTCATTATCCTTGATACCATCGGAGAACTTCTCCTGGCATATGCTGTCTCCTCTGTAGCTATAGTTGGGGGAACATTTGTTCCTGTTGGGGGACACAATATTATTGAACCGGTTACCTTAGGTAAAATGGTTTTGTTTGGACCCCATGTAAGTAATTACCATGAAGCGTCTAAACTGCTGATTGCTGCTGATGCAGCCATTCAGGTTTCTTCTGCTTCGGAATTGGCAGATAATATCATTCATCTTCTGGAAAACCCGGATGAAATGTCTCAAAAAGGGCTTGCTGGCAAAAAATTTGTAGAGGAAAATCAGGGTGCTTCGACGAGAAACGTTGAGGCAATCAAAAAACTTATAACCACAGAGAGTAGAGAGAGCACAGAAAGCACAGAAAGTAGAGAAAGTAGAGAAAGTAGAGAGAAATAGATGTATCTGAATAACTCTCTGTGACCTCTGTGGTAAATCTTTCCACCGTTCACTGAGTGGTTACCAAATTCTTTACTGGTGACTGGTGTTCTGGTGCTCTTTTGCTCTGATGACCTCTGTGATAAATCTAATAGGAGAAACAGTATGGCTAAGACTATTACACAAAAGATATTTGAAAAGCACTTGATAGAGGGCAGGTTTGAACCTGGCAAGGAGATAGCTGTCAGGATAGACCAGACGCTGACCCAGGATGCAACCGGCACCATGGCCTATCTTCAGTTTGAGGCAATAGGGGTGTCACAGGTTAAAACAGAGCTTTCGGTGAGCTATGTAGATCATAATACCATCCAGATAGGGTTTGAGAATGCTGATGACCATCGATATCTTCAGAGCATTGCTGATAGATATGGGATTTTATTTTCTCAGGCAGGGAATGGTATTTGCCATCAGGTGCATCTGGAACGATTTGGCAAGCCAGGCAAGACACTGCTTGGCTCTGACAGCCATACCCCGACAGCCGGCGGATTGGGGATGATTGGTATTGGTGCTGGTGGACTGGATGTGGCTCTGGCCATGGCTGGTAAGCCGCTTTACCTCACCTGTCCGAGGGTTATCAGGATAAACCTGCATGGAGCATTAAATCCATGGGTTTCAGCCAAGGATGTGATCCTGAAGGTATTGGAGATATTTGGCACTGCTGGCAATGTTGGCTGTGTGTTTGAATATGGCGGAAATGGGCTAAAAACCCTTTCTGTACCTGAAAGGGCAACCATTACCAATATGGGCACAGAATGTGGGATTACAACCTCTGTTTTTCCCTCAGACGAGATAACCCGGGAATTTCTCAAGGCTCAAGGCAGGGAAGGGGATTGGACAGAGATAACAGCTGATGAGCATGCAGAGTATGATGGGGTGGTTGACATCCTGCTTGATGAGCTTGTGCCTATGGCTGCTTGTCCGCATAACCCTGGAAATATCAGGACAGTGCAGGAGCTTGAGGGTATGGAGGTCAATCAGGTATGTATTGGCAGCTGTACCAATTCATCTTATAAGGATCTGATGATTGTTGCCGGGATATTAAAGGCAAACAAAAAACATCCAGATGTCAGCCTTATCATCTCACCCGGCTCAAGGCAGGTGCTTTCTAATATTGCCCTAAATGGGGCATTGGCTGACCTTTTGTCTGCTGGTGCAAGGATTACAGAGCCTGTTTGCGGTTTCTGCATTGGTAACAGCCAATCACCACAAACAAATGCTGTCTCTCTTCGTACCTCTAACCGAAATTTCTTTGGTCGCTCAGGAACAAGGGATGCTCAGGTGTATCTCCTCAGCACTGAAAGTGCTGCGGCAGCGGTTATTACAGGCAAGATAACTGACCCGCGACATCTGGGCATGGAATATCCTCAACTCCAGAGTCTTGAAAGGTTTTATACAGATGACAGCATGATTATTCTACCATCCTTAAGATCAGTTGAGATATATCGGGGACCAAACATTGGCGAGCCACCGCATAATACGCCAGTACCTGAATCTATCCAGGGTGTGGTTACGATTAAGGTTGGGGATAAGATTACCACAGACCACATCATTCCTGCTGGCTCACGAATGAAATACCGCTCAAACATACCTGAGTACTCAAAATTTGTATTCGAGATAGAGGATGAAAGCTTTGCTAATCGGGCAACAGCCTATCGGGATAGCGGTAAACATAATATCATTGTTGCAGGGATAGGCTATGGTCAGGGTTCATCCCGAGAACATGCGGCTATATGTCCCATGTTCTTAGGGGTAAAGGCTGTGCTTGCAAAGTCGTTTGAAAGGATACATGCTGCAAATCTAATAAACTTCGGCATTATTCCGCTAACCTTTGCAAACGATGCTGATTATGAACAAATAAATGCTGGGGATGAGGTAATCATAGCAAATATCAGGGAATCATTGGCAGAGAATAAACCCTTGACCGCAAGGATAAATGGTCGGGAAATAGATGTCCACTGCTCCTTGTCTGACAGGCAGCGGCAGATACTGCTTGCTGGCGGGATGCTGGGAATGGTGTGAATAGGTAGGGGCTTCTGTTTCCCCGCCCGGATTGGTCAAACCGTAGAAACAGAAGGGCGAATCGGGCAAGAGTAGGGGCAGGGCTTGCCCCTGCCCTGTGTAAATCTAACGATGGACAACCACGAGAGTTGTCCCTACAATAGTTATGCGACAGATTAAGGTTGACACGACACTACCATTCATTGACCTATTACGAGTGGTAGTGGTAAGTAATAATCATGTAGTGCACTGATCACCGATCACCTTACAACAGGAGGGCTTATGGATATTGCAAAGATTGAAACCGCAGTTAAAATGCTTTTAGAAGGGATAGGAGAGGATCCATCCAGACCAGGGCTATTAGAGACCCCAAGGCGGGTGGCAAAGATGTATGAGGATATACTCAGTGGGATGAATGTTGATGCCACACAAGAGATATTGCCCTTTTTGCCGGATGAATATGATGAAATGATTATTGCTAAAGACATCACCTTTCATTCTATTTGCGAGCATCATCTTGTCCCATTCTTTGGCAAGGCACATATTGCCTATGTTCCTAATAAGGGACGAATGATTGGACTATCAAAACTGTCCAAAATTGTTGACATATTCTCAAGAAGGATGCAGGTTCAGGAAAGGCTTGTTTCAGAGATTGCAGATTTATTAATGAAAACACTTAAGCCCCAGGGCGTTCTTGTGGTTATGGAGGCAGAACATTTATGTATGACCATGCGTGGGGTAAAAAAGCCCGGCAGCATGATAATTACCTCTGCGGTCAGGGGCATATTTAACAATAAGACAACCAGATCGGAGGCGTTATCCTTGATTCGAGGGAAATAGGAGGAGTAGGATGCATAATATCAGGATATTAAATATACTTAAGGAAATAGACGCTATCCATGAGATGCAGAAGATGCATGTTGACCCGCAGGGTATCAATCTTATGTCTCCAAAGGCAATGGATAATGTCATAAAATTGGAGAATGTCCCCCTTAAGTGTGCCCTCATCCTTAAACAGGAATTGCTGGCAAGGGGTGGTGAAGTGGCATTGCCCAAGGAGGCAATTGATTTGAGTGTGGAAAACACGGATGTTTTGTTGATAGCTACACGAAGTCAGTACCATAAGCTTACCCTGAAATTAAGGCAACAATATTTTAATCTCTCAAAATTGGGTGAAAGGATTGAGAATGCCTTGAAATGCTTTGACCACTCATCATGGGTTATCCGATGTGGGACTCATAGATTAGAGGCAGGTAAAAAAACACTTATTATGGGTATTCTGAACATTACCCCAGACTCCTTTTCTGATGACAACAGCTTTCTTTCAGCAGGCGATGCACTTGATCAGGCTAAGAGGATGCAGGATGAGGGGGCAGATATCATTGATATTGGCGGCGAATCAACCAGACCCGGTGCAAAAACAGTAACCATAGAAGAGGAAAAGAATCGGGTCATGCCTATAATAGAAAAACTGCAAAGCATGGATATCCCTATCTCCATAGATACCTACAAATCAGCCGTTGCTGATGCTGCCCTTTCGGCTGGGGCATGTATGGTTAATGATATTTCAGGGTTAAGGTTTGATCCAGAGATGGCTAATGTGGCTGCAAAACATAGGGCAGCGGTTGTTATCATGCATATCAAGGGAAATCCGAGAAGTATGCAGGATAACCCCCAGTATAAGGATGTTTTTGGAGAAATTATCAGCTATCTTCAGGAGGGTATTGATATTGCTGCTCAGGCAGGCATTTCAGAAGAACAGATGATTGTTGACCCTGGGATTGGGTTTGGGAAAACCATTGAGCACAATCTACATATCTTAAGGAATCTTAGTGAGTTAAGGGTCTTTGGCCTGCCTATTCTGATTGGCACATCCCGCAAGTCATTAATCGGAGACATCTTATCCCTGCCAGTCCATGAACGGATAGAGGGCACTGCCTCAACCGTAGCTGTTTCTATTATGAATGGTGCCAGCATTATCAGGGTTCATGATGTTCAGGTTATGTCAAGGGTAGCAAAGATGACAGATGCGATAATGAGACAAGAGGCTTGAAACGAAAGATGATAAAGAAGTCAGAAGTCAGAATTACTGCTGCAGGATAGGCTTCTAATATTTTTTTTATTCTGAATTCTGGCTTCTGGCTTCTGAATTCTATTCCGAGGTACTTAAATGTTCAGCAGACTATTATATCCAGTCACCATTATAGATATTATTGACATTATCCTTGTAGCCTGTCTTTTTTACGGGCTTTTTATCCTGATAAAAAGTACCAGAGCTGTCCAGGGACTAAAGGTTTTAGGGGTACTAATCATCTGCTCATTTATTGCCCAGTTTTTCCAGCTGCACACTATAAACTGGATATTAAAAGGGTTATGGATGATATTGCCCCTGGCATTTCTTATCCTGTTTCAGCCAGAGTTCAGACGGGTAATAGGTGAGATTGATAAGAATTATCTCTGGGGGATATTGTTTAAGCAGGAAAAGAGATTAATCTCAGAGATCATTAAGGCGACCATGTTTTTATCAAAAAAGAAGATAGGGGCATTAATTGTGCTGCAACAGAATATATCCCTGAAACATTATGTAGATGCAGGGATAAGGCTTGATGCAGAAACATCATCTGAGCTGTTGAATACCATCTTTTTTCCTGGCACCCCGCTTCATGATGGAGCGGTTATTATTCAGGGTGACAAGATAGCATCCTGCTGCTGTGTCTTACCCTTGAGCCAGAATCCGGATATAGAGGTATCCCTTGGCACAAGACATCGGGCAGCTATCGGACTTTCTGAGGAAACAGACAGCCTTGTCATCGTTGTTTCTGAGGAAACAGGAAATATTTCCCTGGCATTAAATGGAAAGATTGTCCATGGATTGGATGAGGATGGGTTGACCGAGATGCTTACCCTTTATCGTTCAAAAGAGGCAGCCGCTGCCTCTGAGGAGACACAATGAAGAATCTTCTCAAGTCTATATCAAACCATATTGAAATCAAGATATTCTGTTTCTTTCTGGCAATATTCCTCTGGCTTTATGTTACCAGCGAAACCATTATGAGAAAAAATTTCCATGTACCGATAAAGGTTGAAATCTCATCAGCCATGAATATTGCCTCTATAAATACTGGGATAGTGCTTGTTGGTGTTGAAGGGGAAAGAAAAGCAATCTTAAAGGCAAAACCTGAGGATTTTTCATTAATTGTCAGCATGAAGGACAAAAATCTGCCAGGAATATATACCGAGACAGTTCTTCCAGATGACATCAAACCCCCTTCAGGCATGACTATTACCACTGTCTCACCAACCAATATTATTATTACATTGAAGAAGGGATAGTAGTGTCATGTCAACCCTTCAGTGTCGCATAGAGATGATATAATTGTAGGATGGGTGCTAACC
>JASEHA010000389.1 GCA_030018795.1 bacterium | reverse complement strand
TACTGCTGTAGGGGCGGGGTTTCCCCGCCCTGATAAAGTGTCAATGGTGGCAAAACCTTGAACAGCGAGTATCATAGAAATACTAAAAAGGAGCATCAAGAGTATGGGCAGCGTAAAGGATTTGACAATTCTCGAAATGCCAGACAAGGAGAAAATCGGCAGGGGCAGATTTTCTTTTTCGGATAGGTATTCTGTGTTTGATTGGGGTAAGATGCCTGATGATATTTGCAATAAAGGGGCAGCATTGTGTATTATCAGTGCCTACCTCTTAGAAAAATTGGAGGAAATGGGGATAAGGACACATTATCTTGGAGTGGTTGAGAATGATGCGGCAAAGAATGCAAAAAAAGCAAAAAAAGCAAAAAAACTTGATGAGATTGAAACCATTCCATCATGTATGGAGGTAAAATTGGTTCGGGTAATAAAACCTCAGCTAATTGAACCCTCACCCAATCAAGGCAGCTGCTATGACTATTCATATTATAATAATGAGCAGACAAACCTTCTCATTCCACTTGAGGCAATCTACCGCAACTATTTGCCAGATGGCTCAAGTGTATTTAAGAGATTAAAAAATGGACAATTAACCAAAGAGGATCTGGGCTTGACCATTGATCCTGTTTCTGGACAAAAACTTGACCCGCCTATGTTGGATTTTTCTACTAAATTAGAGCCGATTGACCGATACATAAGCCGAGAAGAGGCAAAAGGCATATCCGGGCTTTTAGAGGATGAGTTTTGCGAGATATTAAGGATAACAGGAGCAATCAATAAGCTTATTAGCGAGGAGGCAGGCAGGATAGGTCTTGTCAATGAGGATGGAAAGGTAGAATTTGGGCTTGATACTGATCGCAGGCTTATCCTGGTAGATGTGCTTGGCACACCAGATGAATGCCGATTTACCTTTAATGGACTGCCGGTAAGTAAAGAGGTTGCCCGTATATTCTATCGAAAAACAGCATGGTTTCAGGATGTGGAAAAGGCAAAGAAGGTAAATAGTACCCTCTGGAAAGAAATGGTAATCACTTCCCCTCCTCCTCTGCCTTCAAGGCTGTGCGAACTGATCTCTATGCTTTATCAGTCTGTAGCCAATGAGATGACCGGACGGATGTGGTTTAAGGAGATTCCTGGATTAAATGAGATACTATGGGAGATAAGTTTGGTTGTCGGTGAATAATGAAAAAGATTATGTTGACCTATTGTAAATATTTGAAAAATAATTGTAGACAAAATGTAATTTCTTGAGTATACTTATGTGATTAAACTATGGAGTAGTAGTAAAAAAATATATTGACCATAGTCGCTTAACACAAGGAGGCTGAAGTATCATGGAAAAAGAAAAATTAGCTTTATATCGGGAAAAGCTTATTGATCTCCAGGAATCTCATCTATCAGAAAAGAAAGAGTTAGAGGCAGATTATCTGCATAATTCTCAAAAGAATGAATCAGGTGACCTTTCTGCATATTCCCTGCATCCAGCAGATATGGCTACTGATACATATGAAAAGGAGAAAAATATTGCTATCCTTTCAAATCTCAGCAATACCCTTGCTGCAATAAATGAAGCACTGTATCGAGTTGAACAAGGGACTTATGGGATATGTGAAGAATGCGGAAAAGAAATATCCTCTGCCCGATTGGATGCAATGCCGACTGCGTGTCTGTGTATCGAGTGTAAAACAAAAAAGGATAACAATAAGAAGAATAATAAGATAGGCAGATAGTTTGGAATAATCTTTAGGGAGGGAAAATGTTGAGGATGTTACCCTTTGGGGTTATGGCTGTTGTAGTTATTCTGGATAGGATAACCAAGTCTTTTATTATGTCTACCATGAAAGAAGGAGAAAGTATCTCTGTATGGTGTAATTTTTGTTGCCTCTCCTATATTAAAAATCAGGGGATAGCTTTTGGGTTGTTTCCTGCTTACAAAAACTTTTTTATTGTGACAACTATTGTTATTATCTGTATCTTATTATATTATTGGAAGAGTATCTCCAAAAACAATCTATGCCTTCAAATAGCTATAGGACTTATTCTTGGCGGAGCATCAGGAAAC
>JASEHA010000388.1 GCA_030018795.1 bacterium | reverse complement strand
GGGTTTCCCCGCCCTGATAAAGTGTCAATGGTGGCAAAAAACTTGAACATCGAGTGATGACAAGGATATCGAATTGTTCAAAACAAAGTAGACCACGTGTTTGTTATACCGTAAGGGCTTTAGTCTCCCTGCCCTGATTGCTTCAGCTATTAAAAGGAGAATAAAGGAGAATAAAAGATGTCATATCAATCACCAGATATATTGCCTCACAAAGTACTTATTTATGATACAACCCTTCGAGATGGAACACAGATGGAGGGGATTAACTTTTCTCTTGAGGATAAGCTGCGAATTACTAAAAGATTGGACCATCTTGGGGTTCATTACATCGAGGGTGGCTGGCCTGGTTCAAACCCGAAAGATATTAGATTTTTTGAAGAGATGAAGAATATCAAGTTAACCTCTGCCAGGCTAACAGCATTTGGCAGCACCAGACGGGCAAGGATAGATGTAGATAAAGACCCAAATATCCAGGCATTGTTGGCAGCACAGACAGGGACCATCTGTATCTTTGGCAAAACATGGGATATGCATGTCAAGGAGGCATTAAATATTTTCTTAGAAGAAAATCTTGACCTGATAAGGGAATCTGTTGCTTTCTTAAAAAAACACAATAAAGAGGTTATCTATGATGCAGAGCATTTCTTTGACGGCTATAAGTCAAATCAGAGATATGCCCTGAGTACCCTTGAGACAGCTGTGGAGGCTGGGGCAGATACAATAGTACTCTGTGATACTAATGGTGGAAGTATGCCCCATGAGATAGAGTCAGCTATTGCTGTGGTTAAAAAGGTGATTAAGATTCCTTTGGGCATACATAGCCATAATGATTCTGATATGGCTGTAGCAAATACTATTAGTGCCGTTAAGATGGGGTGTTGCCATGTCCAGGGGACGATAAACGGCTATGGTGAACGATGCGGGAATGCAAATTTGTGTTCAATTATTCCTAACCTGAAGCTGAAGCTGGGGATTGATTGTATATCAGATGAACAATTAAAGAGTATTGCTGAGGTTTCAAGGTATGTCTCTGAATTGGCTAACATGGTTCCCCAGACACATCAACCCTTTGTTGGGGCATCAGCCTTTGCTCATAAAGGCGGCATTCATGTAAGCGGGGTAAAAAAGAATCCGCTCACATACGAACACATCTTGCCTGAATTGGTAGGAAATTCAAGAAGGATACTTATCTCAGAGCTTGCTGGACAAAGTAGTATCCTGCATAAGGCAGAAGAATGCAAGATAGATTTATCCAAGGATACCGAAGATGTGAAAAAGATATTGAAAAAGGTAAAAGAACTTGAGGATGCAGGCTACCAGTTTGAAGGAGCAGATGCCTCGTTTGAATTGTTGATGAGAAAAACTGTGGGAGATTATAGGCCATTCTTTACCTTGAAAGGCTTCAGGATCATCGTAGAGAAAAAAGAGGACGAAAAGGACGAAAAGGGCGAAAAAGGTGAAATACTTTCAGAGGCAACCATAAAGGTAGAGGTTGATGACGAGGTAGAATATACCGTAGCCGAGGGTGATGGCCCTGTAGATGCTCTGGATAAGGCATTGAGAAAGGCTCTGGAAGGATTTTATCCTATCCTGAAAGGCATTCATCTCACAGATTATAAGGTCAGGGTGCTTGATGCCAAGGATGGAACCGCAGCCAGGGTAAGGGTATTGATTGAATCCTCTGATATTAACGAGACATGGGGTACGGTTGGGGTATCTGAAAACCTGATTGAGGCATCCTATCAGGCATTGAGGGATAGCATTGAATATGTTTTGTATCGGAAGAATAGCTGCTCAGGTGTTTGAGACAAACACGCGGGCAGACAGCCAACGTCTGCCCGCTATCACTTATTCTACTTATAAACCTCAACACCCTCTGTCTGTGTAAGCTCACTGAATTGCTGCATAATCTTCAGGGTTATGTCACCTGGTTTCCCTGTACCAATTATGCGGGAATCAATCTTTATGACAGGGATTATTTCGGCTGCTGTACCGGTTAAAAAGCATTCATCTGCAGTATAAATATCATATCTGGTTAGCACCTCTTCCCTGATATCAATTTCGTTCTTTTTTGCCAGCTCTATA
>JASEHA010000387.1 GCA_030018795.1 bacterium | reverse complement strand
CTTGTGGTCACTTCTGTAGAAAAAGGTGAACCAATATCGCAGGTCAGAAAAAACTCGAACATCGAGTATAAACAAAAAAGGGGTGTTGCATAATGAAACTATTTAGTAAAATGCTCTGGTTAATTATTTCCTTAATTGCGGCCATATCAATAGCTGTAGTAGCCGGGGCTGTCAATCCTGAAGAAAAGATTAATGCCTTGTGGATAGTCATTGCTGCTGTATGTTTTTACAGTATAAGCTATCGATTCTATTCAGCATTTATTGCCTCTAAGGTGCTTATGCTTGATTCCAAACACATAACACCTGCTTGTCGGCTAAATGATGGCGTTGATTTTCATCCAACAAACAGCGTAGTACTTTTTGGTCATCATTTTGCAGCCATTGCTGGTGCGGGACCGCTGATTGGGCCAATGCTTGCCGCTCAATTCGGGTATCTGCCAGGTTTTCTCTGGATTCTTATCGGTGCTGCCCTTGCTGGTGCAGTTCATGATATGGTCATATTGACAGCATCAGTCCGCAGAAACGGCCGTTCGCTGGCTCAGATAACCAGGGATGAAATCGGTCCTGTTGGAGGAGTCGCTGCATCCCTTGCTATTTTCTTCATCATCATTGTTGCCCTTGCTGGGCTGGGACTGGCAGTTGTTAATGCCCTGACAAAAAGCCCGTGGGGAACATTTACCATTGCCCTAACCATTCCCATTGCCTTTCTAATGGGGTTTTATTTGTATCGACTTCGTCCTGGTAAGGTAGGAGAGGTCAGCGTAATTGGGGTAATACTTCTGTTTATGGCGGTGTTCACCGGTCATTATATACCAGGGTCGTTTCTTGAGCCATGGTTTAATCTGTCAAGAAATTCATTGATTATCTCTATGGCTATTTATGGTTTTATAGCCTCGGTTCTTCCTGTGTGGATGCTGCTCTGTCCACGCGATTATCTTTCAACCTACATGAAGATAGGCACAATTATCCTGCTTGCTGTTGGCGTGATAGCCATGGCACCAGTAATTCAGATGCCTCCAGTAACAAGATTTGTATCAGGTGGTGGACCTATCATCCCAGGGACATTATTCCCCTTTATGTTCATTACCATAGCCTGCGGAGCTATATCAGGGTTTCATGGACTTATCTCATCCGGGACAACACCAAAGATGATTGTTTCTGAAACAGCCATTCGTCCCATTGGTTATGGAGCCATGCTTATGGAAGGTTTTGTTTCGATTATGGCTCTTATTGCGGCAACAATACTTATTCCGGGCGACTATTTTGCTATCAATACCCAATTAACATCCGATGCCCTTGCCGGACTGGGTTTTCCTGTTGATAAAATAAAGGAACTATCTGCCATGGTAGGCGTGAACGTAGAGGGCAGACCCGGTGGGGCAGTGTCATTGGCTGTTGGTATGTCTACTATACTGTCGAATATTCCAGGGCTAAAGGGTCTTATGGCTTACTGGTATAATTTTGCCCTTATGTTTGAAGCACTCTTTATCCTGACAACCGTTGATACCGGGACACGTGTTGCCCGTTTTTTTGTTCAGGAGATTGGTGGACATATCTACAAACCCCTTCTTCGTTCGCGATGGATGCCAGGAATTATCCTTACCAGTTTTCTGGTAGTGGCTGCATGGAGTTATCTTATTTACTCTGGAAACGTATCTACCATTTGGCCTATGTTTGGGGTAGCAAATCAGCTTTTATCAGCAATTGCACTCAGTGTAGGCACAACACTTATTATCAAATCTGGCAAACTGAAATACGCATGGATTACCTTTATCCCTATGTGCTTTATGTTTGCCACAACCCTTACCGCAGCCTGGCAGCTGGTGTTTATTTTCCGCAGTAAAGCAATGCAGGCAGCCATACCAACAGATGCCTTTAATTTTAATCTGGACGCTGTTCTTGTATCATTAATGGCCATCCTTGCCCTGATTTCATTAGTTGATATTCTATACAAATGGTATATGTATCTCTCAGGCAGGAAGGCTATGAAAAGCAGCGAGGTTTACGCCTGACTAACAAAGGAGTAAACAAGCTTTTTAACCTACGATTCTTTCAGTCAAAAATAGATGAGTGAAACGAAGTTTCACT
>JASEHA010000386.1 GCA_030018795.1 bacterium | reverse complement strand
CTGGACATGACACCAGCAACCATTACCTTGACCATGCCGTCTGTGGACAACCAGATCATTAGCGGAACATACAGCCTGTCTGAGGATGTATCTTCCGCCATTATTAGCTTTATGGGTAACGGACAGACAGTAGGCACAAGGCTGACCAATCTTGTCTGCGGTACACATACCACAGAGCTGTCTGGTGCATCGCTTGGCTTAACAGATGGAAGCTATACTGTAACGCTTACGGTTTGTGATTTGGCAGGCAATATCTCAAGCACAAGCACTATATCAGCAGGCACAGGTGCTCCATCATGGCAATACGATACCATTATGCCTGTAATTACCCTGAACAAGCCTTTCACAGGCGGCATTGACAATCAGAGTATTGGGATTGACTACACGGTTTCAGAGGTATTATCAGATGTGAAGGTGGTATTTGTTTTAGGAACGCAGGCATATACGGTTAACTGTGGTTTGGGAACAACCACTATTGATGGCAGTGCTCTTCTGACACATGGAGCGACATATACGGTGCAGATTATTGGAACTGATATTGCTGGAAATGCAGTTACATCCAATATGTCAAGCAATTGGCAGTATGATAATCAGATAGACACGCCTACCCTGCAATTGGGCAGTGGAACTGTGACGGCTTCGGCTGTGGTGAACACCACGATTGGCTCGGCAGCAGATACAGTAGGATGGCTGTTGAGTGAGTCGCAGACCGTTTCGCCAGCAGAGAGCAGCTCATCATGGTTGGAAACAAAGCCAACTGCATTTCAGCTCAGTGTGGGTAACGGCACAAAGACCGTGTCCCTGTGGTGTAAAGACAGGGCAGGGAATATCAGCCAGCCGGCAGTAACAAGCATCAAGCTGGATACTACACTGGATGATGTTCCGCCAACCATCAGCCTTATTTTACCGGCAACAGGTGGAAGGGATAACGAGAGCATCAGGCTCAGCTACTATTTGTCAGAGCCATGTAAAGATGCCAGACTCACCTTTGGGACAGACACCATGTCCACAGGCAGCTTGAGTATGGAGTATGGAACCCATACCGTGTTTATTGATGGGCAGGGTTTGATTAATGGGCAGACATATACTGTTACCTTGAGTATGTCTGATATGAATAATAATCGAGCCACATCAACCAGTACCAACTGGACATATGATACAACAATTGATGTGCCCTCGTTCTATTTGATGAACAAGATTACTGGAAGCAGGGTTTATACGCATAGCCCGCGGGTTGATGTTAGCGTCAGAGAGCATTCAGAGGCAGCAGGCTGGTTAATCAGCGAGACCCCTGGTATGCCTACAGAGGAAGCAGTGATAAATACCAGACCATCTGAGTTTACCTTAAGCTCTGGTGATGGAACAAAGACCGTGTACCTCTGGTGCAAGGATATGGCAGGAAATATCAGCCAGCCAGCAACAAATAGCATTATTTTGAAATCAGATATGGATACAACCCCACCAGTGGTTAACCTCATCTCCCCTGCAGATAATGGTGTTGACAATGAAAGCATTCAGCTGTGTTACACCATTTCAGAGGATGCAGCCGCAATGAGCTTAACCTTTGTCCGCACAGGCGGGAGCATAGATGTATCGCATTCGTATAATATTAGTCCAGAATACCTCATGGCTGGCCAGCATTGCCTGGTGGTTTCAGGCAATGTGATTGGGCTAAAATCAGGTGCTATCTACAATGTCAGCTTAAAAGCCATAGATGTGTATGAGAATTCAGGGCAGGACGCAAGTGCCAACTGGCAGTATGATACAACTATTGCCACACCAACAATTACTCTGAATCAAGGATCAGCATATACCAATGTTTTAAGGGTAGTGGTGGCTGTAAGCAATGATGCCGAGGCATCAAGCTGGCTGATTGGAACAACATCTGGCAGTCCTGTTGATAATGATCCTCGATGGCTGACAGATAGGCCGGCTGTTTTTGAGCTTGGGGATGTTCAGGGCACAAGAAGCGTATATCTTTGGACAAGGGATGCACTTGGCAATATCAGTGCCACAGCTACAGCAAGCATTGTGCTGGACATGACACCAGCAACCATTACCTTGACCATGCCGTCTGTGGACAACCAGA
>JASEHA010000385.1 GCA_030018795.1 bacterium | reverse complement strand
TCATAACCTCTTGATAGTCAATAATTTAACTTTTTGAATCGCGAACTTGGGTTAAGCCTGTCTCTGGAAATCTTTCTTAATACCGTTTCAAGCATCTGATTAACATCTGTCTTTTGCAGTTCAAGTGTTATCGGTCTGGCATAGTTTTTAAGAGCATCTGTTTTTTTAGCCAGCATATTTGCCTCTTTGATAATCTCCTGAACAATTTCGACCTGCTGCCCCTGACCTGCCAGAATTTCCTTCAAGTTATCGGCAAATAACATTATCACTGTCAGAGAATTCCCAATCTCATGACCTATCCTGGAAGCAAGGATGCCAATATCTGCCAATCGTTCGTTAAGCCTTGCCTGCTCTTCCAATTCTACAAATTTCGTAATATCATCAATAAGTATTACTGCTCCTTGTGCTTCTTTTGAATTATTTTTTAGATGCGAAACATTTATCTCAAGATTTTTATCCCCGAGCAGAATGGTTCTTTTTTTGATCACCTCTTTTGTTTCCAAGGCATTAGAGAGTATCTGCGATAACCTTGCAGGGAGGATAGCCTTTCCTAAAACATTAGCTTCTTTTTCAAACCCCAAAATATTCATGGCAACATGATTAATCTTTTTTACCCTTTGTGCGGAATCTATTACAACCAATCCGCTGCTCATGCTGGTGAGAATATTTTCATTAAAGTTTGTCATCCTATTGAGAGATAGGATCATATCCCTTTTCTCCAATAGGTATTGATAGATAATAACCATCATAGAGCTAAGAAAGATGGTCAAAACAGGAGCAACCATGTTTATTTGTATATCCATATACTTTAAGCTCAAAAAAGCACCTATGCCATAGGCAATGATTAACCCTATGGTTAATAATATTCTTAAAACTACACTGATAGTCAAAAAGCAGCCCAATCAGGCAATTAATCCACAACAGATTACAATTAATCCATATATCCACAAGGGAATCTCTGTAATGAATTGTTTATTCAAGATGGTATTGATAATATTAGAGTGGACATGCAGCATTAATTCTATATTGGAAAATGGGGTTGAACAAAATTCAGCACTTCCAGAAGCAGTAACACCTATCAAAACAACTTTATCCTTAAAAGAAGAAGGAGAGATTAATGGCTTTTTACCCTTCTTTATAGCTTTAATGGACTGGACCACATCCAGCATAGAATAATTTACTATCTTCTGGCTCATATTTTGAATAAACATCTCACATCTCTTATTCACAGGGATAGAGATATTACCAAGCAGCATTTTTTTTGTATCAAGGCTAAAACATTTGGGTTGAATCCCCAGATAAGATTTTGCCAATGCCAATCCCATGCATGGATAGCACCTATTGTTATATCTTATTAGTAGAGGCACTCTTCTTACCTTTCCATCAATATCAGGAATAAGATTAATATGACCTATCCCCTTAGCTGTCTTCAAAAGCTGTGGGAATGGACAGAATGCTACGCTTGTGCCATCTATCAGATATTTTGCCCCTTTTAATGAACACGAATATCCCTTTAGCATATCTTCTGTTTCTTCTGGATGAAGAATAGGCTCGGTCTGCTGAAGGTAAAATCCTACAGGATGATAGACATCTATTTTTTTAGAGGACTCAATCAGAAATGCATCTGTATCCAATAATGACCTGTGATGATAAGGGATACCCTGATCCGAAAAAATAACATCAAGCCCAACCATGCGTACCCCAAATTCGGATAATCCTTCCAGCAGCATGGCATAAAACCCTCTGTTTATCGGATACCCGAGCTTAGCTGCTGTTTTATCATCAATACTGATTAAGACTACCTCTTTATTAGACGGAAGTGGACACTTTAGTCGAAATGACCAGTCCATAATAGCCAGATCAAAGGTTTTCAATATTTTGGAGTGCTCCACCAATAGAGACACGAATATTCCTATGGACAGACAAAGAATCATCCCTATTAAAACTCTTTTCTTGCTGCCTAAAATGTTATTCATAATTTATACTCACTACTGGCATATACTCATTATTGGCATAAATTGCGATTTTTCTATTGTGACTCAATTCATAATACTCGATGTTCAAGTTTTTTAACCTACGATTCTTTCAGTCAAAAATAGATG
>JASEHA010000384.1 GCA_030018795.1 bacterium | reverse complement strand
CGCCTGAAAACCTCTTTCATCTTTTTCTAAAAAACTCTCTTTATATTACCATCAAATTTGGGGTATCCCTCAGGGCAAACGCATCTAAATTCAACACCCGTAAGCATGAGAAATTAGCTTGTAAGCTAATCTCACTCATCACCAACTATTCCAAATTAAACACAATATCCACCTGCATCTCAAGTTGATCATTGCCTATCTCTTTTGGCACAGGTGGAAATGGAGCAGCTTGTTTGATGGTATTGCAGGCGGCTGTATCAAGAATCTTGTTGTTAGAAGAATTGATAATCTTTATCCCTTCTACCCTTCCATCAGATAAAATCGTAAATTGCACCTTAATCACACCTTCAATCTCATTTCTTCTGGCAAAAACAGGGTATCTTTTTGCCTGTTCGATCTTGCTTCTGACCTTTTTTTGATAGTTTTGAATTGCTATCCTGGCAAAATCAATCTTCTGAATAGTCTCTTGCTCAACTGATGAAGAGATAACTTTTTGAATAGTCTCTTGCTCAATTGGTTGAGAGGCAACTTGAGGCTCTTCCATCTTTACAGATTCAATGGCTGGTTCTTCTTCTGGCAAAGGCTCAGGCACTGGCTCTTCAATAACCTTTTCTGACACAGGTTCTGGCTTTTTTGGTTTGAATTTTGGCTTGGATTCAGGTCTTTCTATTTTTTGTGGTGGCAATGATTTTTCTATTTCTATTTGGGCTATAAAGTCCTTAGGTGTCTCAACCTCAGGCGAGAAGAATTTTAACATATCTGCTGGTATTCCCAAAAATAGTGCATGGATGAGTATAGAAACAAGGATGGTAATTTTCAAGGGGGAATCATTTAACACTTCCATCACCTTTTTCCGTTGAAATCGACAACCCTTCTGCCCCTGCCCCTTTAGCCATATCCATCACCCTGACTGCCAGCCCAAGGTCTATCTTTTTATCTGCTTTAATAACTACAGCTTTCTTCTGGATATTTTGTAATCTCGCTATTAGTGCGTCTTCCAGAGAATCAATATCCAGATGCTTTTCATTAAGATAAATCCGATTATCCTCACTTATAAACACAACAACCATTTCTTCCTGTGGCTGGCTGATTTTGGCTTGCGGCAGGGTAATCCTTATCCCGGGCTGCATGATAAAATTAGCTGTAAGCATGAAAAAAATCAAAAGCAAAAATACTATATCTATTAATGGGGCAATATCCAGATGCTGGCTTATTCGTTTGCGTCGTTCAAATTCCATAGTCCACATCCTCCCCCAAATGTTCAGAGTAATTTTTGCCTTCTTCTTGTAGCCTTCCGACTCCCAGCCATTCAGAAACAAGCAGTCCAGCCTCTTTCATCTCAATAGCATAATTATCCACCTTGCCTTCAAAATAATGATAAGCACACATAGTTGGTATAGCAACGAACAGCCCGGCAGCAGTAGTCAAAAGTGCCTCCCAGATACCACCAGCTAAAACTGAGGCATCAACCCTGCCACCCAACTCCTGTATCTTCATAAATGCCGAAATCATCCCTGTTACTGTACCCAAAAGTCCTAAAAGAGGCGATACATGGGCAATAATACCCAGTATCCGCAGATTTTTTTCCAGCTTTACCAATTCTTTTGTACCTGCCCGGCTTACTGCCTTTTCCCACTTATCTGCATCTTTTTGACAGCTGCTTATGCCAGCTGCCACTACACAGGCTATGGGACCAGGAGTGTTTTTTGCCTGCCTTAATGCAGCTTCTGTTTTATTAGACTGCAATGTCTGCTCGATTTGAAGTAAGAATTGAGATACATTTGTCCTTATCCGAAAAAAGTGGTATGCTCGCTCTAAGATAATGGCAATAGCCACTATCGAACATAGCACAATCGGATACATCAACATTCCACCTTTTGTAATAAACTCAATCATAAAAATACCTCCTGATTGGATAATTATAGAGGGCAGGCCACTTAGTCAGCAACCTGCCCTCTGTTTATAAGGAGGGCACAGAAGAGATTGCGAAAGGAGCTCAACTGTTCCCGCATTGCCCTGTTAAAATGCTACTTGCATTCCAGCGTAAAGCATCCTGCCGGTGTAAGGTGCATACATAAATGCAGCATCATCCGGGTGCTTTT
>JASEHA010000383.1 GCA_030018795.1 bacterium | reverse complement strand
TGAGAAACTGATATTTGATGAAAAAAGGATTGCGACCGACTGGTGCACTGGTGACTGGTGCTCTGGGTAGGTGGGAAACTGATTACAACGTCTTTCATACATCTTTCATGTCTCTTATTGTGTACTACTTGATGCATTCAATTCGTAATGTGGGCGTAAAAGAATCTACACATGTTTTCTACCAAATTTTCACCAATCTTCGAATCTCTGAAGTTATGAAGTTCGAAGCTTCATAGCTTCTATCCTCTAACCAATAACACGAGAATCCTTACGGTGTCTGCCAGAATTTGTAAGCTCTGCGAGATTTCTCTCCCCCCGCGAGTGAATTACATATACCGAGCACCACTTGGCAAACACACATTTAATTTATTTTGAGCGTAGAATCCCAGCCAACCACCCTATCCCTGCCAGCATTTTTTGCACTATAAAGGGCATTATCTGCACATTTAATCAGCTCTTCCTGATTGCTGGCATCATTTGGAAATGTAGATATGCCCATACTTATTGTTACTGGTAAGATAATGCCTAACTGGGTTTTTTCTTCATGACTAAATAATTTTTCAGACATTGCATGTCTTATTCGTTCCCCTAACAAAAGGCTGTTTTCCTTTGGTGTTCCAGGGGCAATAATCACAAACTCTTCACCGCCATAGCGAGCCACTACATCTGTTTTTCTCGTATAAATGTTTAAAAGTGTACCTACCCTTTCCAGGACAATATCCCCTTTTTGATGTCCATACAAATCATTGAATTGCTTAAAGTGGTCAATATCCAGAAGCAACAGGGATAGTCCTCCATATTTAAGCCTTTTGCATCTTTCAATCTCATTTCGCAGATTTTCTTGAAAATACCTGTAGTTATAAAGTCCAGTAAGACCATCTGTAATGGCCAATTTTCTTATCTCTTCGTGAAGTTTAGCATTATTTATCGCCAGAGCGGCCCGAGAGCTGATAAGCTCTAAAAAGCCCACATCATCTTTACCAAATTTCTTGTGCTGAACATAGGCACAACTAAAAACACCAATGGTATTATCCTCTATTTTTAATGGCATAACAATCAAGGATGTCATCTCTTGACCGGATGAATATGCCCCCGTTTTATGCAGGTCATCAATAATCAATAGGTTACCTGTTTTGATAACATTGCCAAATAAACTATCCTCTATCTTAATCCTGTCTCGTGCAAGTATCCCTCCAGAAAACATTCCCTTGCTTACAAATGTTCTTAACGCTATCCCCTTCTCATCAACCATGCTGACTGTTGTCATATCCGCCTTTAGAAAATTTCTCGCAACATCAATGATAATAGATAGTTGTTCATCCAAACTTAAAGTACTTCCTATCTTTAAGGAGAGATTGTACAGCTCCTGTAATGCATTGCTCTTTTCCTCAATCTCCTTTAAATTTACCTTCAGTGTGGCAAGAAGAGCCTGAAGCTTTTCTTTTTCCATTGCCAATTCTGCACTCTGAGCCTTGATCTCCTGCGTCAGATAGCTGCTAAACCCGGCGATAACGAATAACAAGGGAAGTCTGCCCAGAAAAACAGGCAGCATATCTAAATATGTTGGTGAGGTCAGGAGACCAATCAAGATGTACAGCAAACTTATACATGTAGCTACAAAAAAACATCGTATAGGATTATAATAGATAGCAGCAAATATAATCACTATAAAGTAAAGTAAGAAGAAATCACTCTTAAGTCCATCAGTAAGAAAGATTATACCGCTAATAAATACTATGTCTAATGTGCTTTCAGCATAACATATCGGGTATCCCTTACCGTCCTGCCACTGCTTTTGCCATGGGATAAATCTAATTACAATATTGTAGATAGCAGCTAAGCTAATGAGAACATATATCTGGATGCGGGACATCCCTTGTTGTGGAAAGATTTCAACCATTAATACAACTATCAGTATTATCAGCCATCTGGTTTTATTGGCTATCTTGAACATTCGTTGTGGAAAATTAAGATGCATGTTACTATTACCCCCCTGTCGTAGGGAACAGGCAGGACTGTTCCCTGTCTGATTGATGACTCTGTTGATTTAGATGGGTTAGCATCCATCCTACAATTATATCATCTCTTATGCGACACTGAAGGGTTGACACGACACTA
>JASEHA010000382.1 GCA_030018795.1 bacterium | reverse complement strand
GATGGGTGCTAACCCATCTACCTCATCTATCCGATAATTGAGAGTTGACACGACACTATTACCTGATCACTGATTTGATTTCAGGGTAAATACATTGCTTGTGCACTTCAGGAGGTTAAAGATGAGAAATGGTATCTGGCTATGGAGTATATTGATGATGATACTTTGTATGCCTATAAATGCCTCATGTACAGAAGAAAAGAGCCTGCTTGCTGTTAATAAGCTTAACAGTGTGCAATTGTCTAATAATGTCCTGAAGCTAAGGATTGAAGAAAAAAAATCGTCTGAATGGAGATATAAATACAACAAAAAGGATTGGGGTGAAAGTTGTTACAATGAGTTTTTTGTGGTTTATATCAATGGTAAACCTATAAAATCAGACGAGTTTACCATAACAACACCATTTCCCAGCCGTAATGATGGACCAGGAAGTGTTAAGGCTGTATTGCAATATGGAGCGATAGAGGTTTCCCGAGCTGTGGGGCTTTCAGCAGGTAACACAAGATATTTTAAGATTATGTATCAGATAAAGAATACCGGACAATCTACCATCAGTGATGTTCGATTCTTCCAGATAGTGGACTTTGATATCCCAAAGTATAGCGATAGGGTTGATGATAAGGCATGGTATACTCAAAATAATGACTATATTGGGGTCTCGGACGATAATTTTTTTAAGAATATCATGGTAAGTGTGCCAAAATCTACTAAACATTCTGTAGGCACATGGAGTGTAGTCGTGAATGATGACTGGAAGGACGGTATCTTGAATGGGTCAAATACTGCTGGCGATGCAGATGTGGCTATAGCAAAACAATTTAATCTTGGAGATATTCCATCTAATGGGAAGAAAAGTGTGACGATTACTGTCTGGTTTGGTGATCCAATTACAGAAGAACAAATAAAAATATCAAAGATTTTTTACCCTGAGAATAATAAGAAGGCTCATCATACGGATAAATATCCCAAAGGATTGAATGTCTTCCGTCGAGCACAGGGGTTTAATGTTGAAGTAGATTTTACAGGGATTTATGAAGAAGATTTGCATACCCTTGAGTTTAAGGTGCAAACACCATCTACTTCGACTAATACCTCTTTCCCTATTGAGAAATGGTCTTCTTCTTCGTCAAAGAACAAATGGACTGTTAAATCAACAAATATAGGATGCTATGAGATATTTATCCCGAATAACGCTGCTGTTGGTAAGCATAAATTAACCGCGCAACTTTGTAAAAAAAATGGTAACGACTCTTCTGTGGTAGATAGCAAGGATGGTGATGCATTTTATGTGATTTTTAATCCGTGGGCAAAGGATGATGGAATAAAGGTGGATAAGTATGAAAAGACATCTTCTCCAAAATTAGAATAGATTGATATCTATTATCATAATGATACAGAACCAAAGAGAGCATATCCATTTGATAATGATAGAATAACTGTAAAAGCTATTGTTTGGGTAAATGACGGGAATGGAACAAAGACTTATTGCAATACTGCCTTGACTAATGATGGATATTGGTATGCAGCTGGTAGTAAGGGTGCTTTTGATGTTTTTAAGGGGACATCAACATTGCCTGGCACTACTGTTATTTATCAATGGCCTCCAAACTGGACATTACCCTCCTTTAATTGGACAGCAATGTATCATCATGCTTCAGATAGCCTTGATAATAACCATAATCGTAACTATTGGTATGCTACTCAAACAAGTACTGTTATTTCAGGTTGGGGTGTTACAAGAAGTTATGCTCCTGGCACCGGGAGATACAAAGTAACTGCTACCTTGGGCAATCAATCAGTTAGCTCTCTAAGTGGTGAATATGCTGCACGGATTAGTGTGAAAGACCATAACACTCCTGAAGGACATAATAACCAAACTACTCAATATCTAAGATGGTTAACTGCATTTCTTCAAACTTCTCAACCTGATGGCGCAGATGGAATACCGTATGAATGGGGAGGACATTGGTTTGGCGGAAAGACTGGCAATAATGTTGGTGGTGCAGCTAATTATGACGGTTATGGTATAGATTGCTCAGGGTTGGTTTCATGTGGAGCAAGATTTGCGGGATACAAATGGAATCCATGGAGAAGAGGTACCGGGCAACTACCGGAAGTA
>JASEHA010000381.1 GCA_030018795.1 bacterium | reverse complement strand
ACTTTAAATTCCATAATCAAGGTCTGATCCCAAGTACCTTCGAATCCGAGTTGAGCCATTTTTATATGGTAGCTTGCCCCCGCGCAGATACTCCAGAAGCATCTCAAGCATCGTTTGTGTGCTCTGGATGCGAATGTCTTTTCTTTGTGAGGCAGCACCATTGATACCTGTAAATTTGTATCTATTACAGATCACTTTCTCTGCAGAGCAGGTGTTTTTACATTCACATTCAGCAGTCGAAACCAATGATAGATACACAAGCCCAACAGGTTTGTTACTGCCAGAGAGGCTCTCTCCGACAGAGAGGCTGCTATTGGGACCTGCAATCCCGGTAATTCCAAGTCCAATATCTGTTCCATATCTTTCCTTAACACCCTTTGCCATTTGTATAGCTACCTGAGCACTAACAGCTCCATGTATATCCAGAGCCTCCTGTGTTACCCCAAGCGTCTGCATCTTTATTCTATTACTGTAGGCTATTACTCCACCTACAAAATACGCAGAGCTGCCAGGCACATCTGTTATTCTGGAGCACGATAGTCCACCAGTACATGATTCAGCGATAGAGAGCGTTAATCCTTTAATGGTCAATAATCTTCCTACCTCTGTTTCAATATCCATTACAATTGCTCCTTTTGTATCACATGAGACGCGATTAATCGCATCCCTACAATATATACCTGCTCAAATCCTCATTCTTGATAATATCCCTTAATCTGGATTGGACATATTCAGCATCGATAACAACCACCCCTTTACGTGGTGGTGTTTCAAAGGAGATATCCTCAACCACCTTTTCAATAATGGTATGCAGCCTTCTTGCCCCAATATTTTCGGTACTATCATTAACTGTGGAGGCGATAGAGGCAATCTCATGGATGGCATTCTCCTGAAATCTCAGGTCAACCCCTTCGGTTTCAAGCAGGGCTACATATTGTTTAATAATAGCATTTTGCGGCTCGGTCAATATCTGGATAAAATCATCCTTGGTCAGCGAAGAAAGTTCTACCCTGATAGGGAACCTTCCCTGTAATTCAGGAATCATGTCTGATGGCTTTGCATCATGGAATGTCCCGGCAGCAATAAAAAGGATATGATTTGTTTTTACTGGGCCATAACGGGTATTAACAACCGTTCCCTCAACAATAGGCAATAAATCTCGTTGAACACCCTCACGAGAAACATCTGGTCCGCCTGAACGAGCTCCAATACTGACCACCTTATCCAATTCATCCAGAAAGATAATTCCCTGATTTTCTATGCGATTAATGGCATCCTTAAGCACCTCTTCCATATCGATTAATTTCTGTGATTCCTCACTTATCAGGATTCTGCGTGCCTCGACAATGCTTACCTTTCTTTTCTTAAGCTTTTGTGGCAGCATGGTACTTAAGGCATCAGACAGCCCCATATCAAGCCCTTCCATTCCGCTTCCGGCAAATATCTCAAACATAGGCATAGAGGCATCCTTAACATCTATCTCTATCATTCTATTTTCCAGTTTACCCTGACGCAGTTTTTCAAATAGTTTTTCACGGCTATTGCGAACCTTTTCTATTTCCTGCAAATCCATATCCCCTTCTTCAACCTTTTTAATCCTCTTTGTCTTTGGCATTGGCAGAAGAATATCCATAATTTTTTGCTCAGCCAGGTAGATAGCCTCTTTCTCTATCTTCTTCATTGCTTCTTGTTTAACCAGATTTACGGTCATGTTGGTAAGGTCACGAACCATTGATTCAACATCTCGGCCAACATAGCCTACCTCTGTAAACTTTGTTGCCTCTATCTTAAGGAATGGAACATCAGCTAAGTTAGAAAGCCTTCGGGCAATCTCTGTCTTGCCTACACCTGTGGGACCAATCATGATAATGTTTTTCGGGGAAACCTCTTCCCTTAATTCTTCCGCAAGCCTCTGTCTTCGTATGCGGTTTCTTAAGGCAATAGATACTGCTTTTTTAGCCTTATCCTGACCAATAATGTATCTGTCAAGTTCCTTGACAATCTCCTTAGGGCTTAGATCCTGCATTTATTATTCACCTCATGTTGTATTGAAAAATTGTAACTATTTTACCTCAAAATTCTGTATATGTCAAGGATTATTTGGAAGGATCTGAATATTCGATAAAGCAAA
>JASEHA010000380.1 GCA_030018795.1 bacterium | reverse complement strand
GGTTGAACCACGCTCCTTCTGTCTCCTCCATCTCCTGCAAAGAAAGTGTAGAAGCAACAAGCTCATTGCCTGCAACTGATTCGTTAAACATGGACGCGATGTCATTGTTTGAAATACCTGTATCAGCCTTTGCCATTCATGGTGCAAGTAACACTATGCCTAAAAACAGACTCATAAGTAATCTTTTCATTTTTTGCCTCCTTGATATTTTGTATTTTACACTACACTCCTCCAAAAGTCAACGATTTATTAGCAGCTAAAACACACTCATAATTCACCACCACCTTTTGTTTAAGATATTCATATGACAGATGTAAGGAGTCTTATCGCCACATCTTCATATTAATTACCCTGTAAATAAACCATGACCCTTTTGGTATATCCAGAAATTCCTTATTTATCTGTTCCTCTTTAGCCTTATCTAATGGGATAAACACAAGTATCTTGCCGGGATGCTTATCATCCTTTCTTGTAGCAAACATTTCTCGAAATTTACTCATCCTTACCTTTATATTCCCAAATGATGGATCTGCTAAATAAACAAACTGTTCATCCATCCCCTTGTACATGCTAAAGTGTTCCCTTCGCCTAATCTTGATGAACACTATGGCTGGAATTTTAAGCTGCTTTAGTGATTCTACAGGCAAGGCTAACCCTATTGCCTTGTATCCCTTTAGTCTGGCAAACTCTTCAAAGTCATGGAATGACAGCCGAAAATCCTTATCTTCAAGATTTTTCTTATTATCTATCCCTTTGAATTTCAAGATAACATCCAATATCTCTTTTTCATTAATATCCTCATTGAAGAAATACTCAAGTATGGTGGACAGGGATGATGCACCACAAGAATAATCATATGCCTGCCTGACTAACCCTCTGTCTCTTAACTCAATCCAACTGGTTATATGCTTCCTTAGATTAAATTCATTCACGATTAATAGGTGCATCCTTTCATCTGAGCCGGCAGCACCTCTGGCAAACAAAATACATGGAATAAATATGATTATGACTGATACAATCCCTATTTTTATCATCACTAAAACCTGTAATTCAGCTTTCCTGTAAGACTTGTTTGGTTGCCGTCCAATGTATTTTTGCATTCCCCATCAAACGACAGGGTCAGGTTATTTTTTATCCCATAGGAAGCTCCAAACAAGTAAGTCATATCTGTCTGAAGAATATCTGTGGTCTCATTCTTTATTCTTGTTTTGCCCTGGCATATCCATTGTACCCCATAGTTGAGAGATATATATGGGCCTGCTGCAAAATAGATTTGAGGGGATATGCTTATAACCTCCCCTGGATCAATAACATCATCCCCATTTATTCTTTTAAGATTTAGCTGGTATTTTGTCTGGAGCATGAATACTATTGGGTCTACTGTGTAATATGAAAGAAGAGAAACAAGGTATGTTCTGAGATAGTTTTCTTTATATCCGTTATCAAATTTTTGATTGTCTATGAGATGGGTAGAAAATAAAGCAAGCAAGGCAGGATGCTTGCCCTCTTTCACTGCTTGGTAGGAAACACCTAAGTCTAAAAGGTCAAACTTATGGTTTTCTTCTTGTTTGGTTTGGCTGTTTAATATCATCCTCTGAAAGTCTGAGTGAAGATTGACAAAGGATGATATTTCTAATCTTTTAGTAATCCCATACCTCAAACCAAGTGAATAAGAGATATAATCTTCATTTATACCCTCTTCTCCAGCATAAGAGGGTATAACAATAAATGACTCATCTGGCAACTCAATAAGAGAAAGGGAAGATTTTCCAGTTTGCTTGTGGATATTTGCATAAGAAACAGAAATGTCTATCTGCCATTCTTTTGGATAAGCAAGGATATCATCTACCTTTACTGATTTAGCGAAAGTATCAAAAGGCAGGAAAAATGAAATTACAGCTAAAAGGTATAGGATTTTTAAGTTATTGAGGGTATGAAGAATTGCTTGATTGCTTGATTGCTTGATTGCTTGATTGCTTGATTGCTTGATTGCTTGATTGCTTGATAAAAGACATCCATCTTCTCTCCTATAAAGATTAACTGTATTTAATTGTACCATATTTTTCAAGAAATGTCAAGAATTTTTTCGACCTGTGCGGTTGAAATATGCTACAGCTTTATCGCATTATCCACGAAA
>JASEHA010000037.1 GCA_030018795.1 bacterium | reverse complement strand
CTAAAATCGTGCACAACCTAAAAAGTTATTCATCAGCGTTCTAACTCTTTTCTGATTCTCACCCATTATCTTACACACACGATTCGTTAAAGAACCAAATTTTTCCTCATTTCCGGACATCCTTTTTACCATATATTATACCACATAATACATCTTAACTACTGGTCCGAAAAACCCATACCATTATTCCCCCTATCCATGTAAATTGGCGGCATCCTTTACAGCAGACGAGAATTCAGGTGGAAGAAGGAGGCAGATAAGCTGAAGAAACGATTTGAATGCCGGGATAATATTTGATGAGCCTATTAATTCCTTGCTTGCCCCTACTGGGAACTTGAGCAAAACAACAATGGCTATGCCAACCAATATCAATCCCCTGATAATCCCGAAGATTATCCCGCCAAGATTATCTACCCAACCCAGCATGGCGATTTTCATGATCTTTTGGATTATCAGCCCGCCAAAATTTATCAAGATATTTACCAAAATGATAATTATTGCAAAGGCAACAGGCTTTGCAATCTGATGAGGCATCCATTGCTGAAGAAGAATGGCTCCGTTTCCAAATGTCCTGCCAGCAACAACAATCCCGACAATAACCCCTGCCAGAGAAAAGACTTCTCTGGTCAGCCCTTTCATCATGCTCAAAACAATGCTTATAACTATAACTGCCAGGAATAATATGTCCAGGATGTTCATTTGCTATTCTATCACCTTATCACCGCAATCTTGCCCTTTCTCTGGTCACCATTGGTCTCATCCTCAATCAGAAAGATATAAACACCGCTGGCAACACGATCACCATTGTCATTAACTGCACCCCATAGTAAGCTGTTATTGACAGGTAATTGTTGCCCCTTCTCATACACCAGCTCACCAGCAATATTATATACCTTAATGCGAATAGGATGATTGGGAGGCAGCTGTCCAAAGGTAAAGCTCGTTTGCCCTTGTGCCAGTGATAATGGATTGGGATAGACCACCATTTCCTTTAAGTCTGTATACATCGGGGTCAAGACAAAGTTTATCCCTGAAAGTTGTCCAGCTAATGACGGTGCCCCCTTAATACCTTTGGTTATTGAAACCCTGGCTATCTTTGTGGCCATCATGGGTCTGTAATTGGCTGGCGGAAGGATGGCTACCGTGTATGTCCCTTGAGGCAGGCCATTAATCTCATAATCTCCATCAGGACTGGTCGAGGCTGTACCCTTTAATATCAACTCATTATTAGATGATACCTTATATGCCTTGATAGGCACATAAGCCATGGCAAGCTTCTGGGTTTCCTCTGCATCCCTATACATTCCACCGCTTATTCGACTGCCGATGACATTGAATGTATTGCTTTTGCCCTGCTTATTGTTTGCTTGAGCAAGGATGCTTACCCTTAAGACAGCAGATGGGATTGATATACTTCCAACAGCTATCCCATTCTCAAACATCAGGGTAACACTTCCCATCACACCAGCAGAATCAAGCAGGACAACATGTCCAGATTGACTATTTACTGGATTACCCATAGCATCGCAGGCAAGGATATTAACCTCAAATGCCTCCTCGACTATTTTGTCTTGAATTGGTGCAATCTCAAGGTATGCCAGTTCACCGGAATTAACTGCAATCATTCCAGTACAGCCAGAATGCTGTTTTTCGTCTGTGATTATAATCGAACCTGTTCCAATCCTCATGGCAGAAAATGTAGACATAGTCCCAATACTGTCTGATAATGTCCCAATATTCCCACTTACCCCCCAGTTAGCCTGAACCTGTCCAAGCAAATTATTGTCTGCATCATAGCCGGTAGAAATTAAAGTAATGGTATCCCCGGCTAATAGCGACACATGCTGTATTGGGTTATTGTCCATACCTGTTACTATTAAATGATGAAGCACACCGGGTGTAACCGTAACATTGTCCAATTGGGCGGTATGTCCCTTGCCATCCTGGGCAATAATGCTCCCTGTGCCTGGTTTCCTTGGATCAAAGGTAACCATTGCCCCTCTTATCCCTGACAGCACACCAATATCTCCCTGAATCCCCCATTGAACCGGAACATTCCTGACAAAATTCCCTGCTTCATCATACCCCTTTGCCTCTAAGGAAAGGGTATCATCAGTGCTCAAGCTATCAAGACTGGATGGGTTAGCAACAATCATTATCCGATGGATAGGTACTGGTATGGATTGCTCATTATTATAGAGCTTAAGGATTGGCACACCTGCGGAATCTTCCCCAGCCAGAGCAAGATCAATATCACCATCATGATCATAATCAATCCAATTCACACAACAGAAGATAACCCCGGGCAAGACTTGAGTTGTATCCACGGTAAAGATGCCAGCCTCATTTTTATACAGGGTTGTCGTTCGGCTGCCAGACATGGTTTGCCCGGCAACAATCAGGTCAAGATTGCCATCCATGTCATAATCACCAAAAGCTATTGAGGAATGGAAGACAGGGATAAGCGATTGCTTTGTATCTTCCACAAACCTGCCCTTATCATTATTATATACCTTTATGACCGCCCCATCAGGCAGCCAGCCGCTTACAACTAAGTCAAGATCGCCATCCCCATCATAATCACCCCAGTCAAGCGAGCCATAATAGGTACTTACCAGGGTTTGGACATCCTCAACAAACTCACCATCATTAGCCTTTCTGTATATCTTGGTATACGGCTGCCAGTTAGTAGCTTCATCACACCCAGCCATGCAATAAGAATCCTGCTCCCCATCCTTATTGCTGTCTGTCCAGGCAACAGAGCCATAACGAATCTGGGGGTGTTGGGTGGTATCCTCAATAAGGATACCATCTATGTTCTGGTATATCTTTGAAACAGGCTGCCTATCAGCATTATATCCGGCTACAGCCAGATCCAATCTCCCATCCCCATTATAATCATGCCAGTTAACCCTTCCATAAGAGACACCCTCTATCTTTTGACTCATATCCTCTTGGAAGGTAACACTCCCTGGCTCATTCTTGTAAACCCTGGTTACTGGCTGCCCGGTCTTATCCAGCCCACATACAGCAAGATCAAGGTCTTTATCGTTATCATAATCACCCCATGAAAGCGAAGCCTGGGTAATACCAAGAAATTGCTCCCCAGAATCAACCAGTATCCCGCAAAAAGCAGAGATTGGCAGCCCCAAGGTAAATAAAGCAGCAAACATTAAAAGAAATCGAATCATTTTTCATGCCCCCTAAATTAATTGTTCAGCTATCAACAGTTATTGATATTTACCTCATCTTGGGTTTTTATTCGCAAAAGCCATAGCTGTTGTTCATTGATTGCTATTAATATAACACAAACCGCAAACAGTGTCAAGAAAAATTTCTAAAACTCGATGTTCAAGTTTTTTCAACCTGCGATTCTTTCAGTCAAAAATAGATGAGTGAAACGAAGTTTCACTCAATCCTCCACATTACGAATTGAATGTATCAAGTAGTACACAATAAGAGACATGAAAAACGTTGCAATCAGTTTCCCATCGAATCTCATTTTTACGCCTTCTCGACTCCTTGCTTGGTCGCCAGTAAAAACTTGAACATCGAGTGTAAGCTAAATATCATGGCATATCGTACTTATTCCACTTTTATCCTACACAATGGATCCCCAACGATTATATTCTGCCAGCTAAGGTATGGGGTAGCCAGATAATAACTTTCTGCCAGATTATACCCACTGACATATGCTGCAAAGAGGATATGCGGATGGGTACAGGATTCAAGGTATGGCTCATAGACATAGGCATCTATGCCTGTAACCCCTTCCCTGATCAGATCGCCAGCCAATGATTGCGGGCTTCCTCCATAGTAAGACAACAGATTCTTGAATGAACTGCCAGGTCTCCAGTGCTTTGGAGGCTCATTAAATGTCCTGCCGCTTGAGGAGACAAAGGTTATAGCTATTGCCCCTGGCAGCCATTTGTTGTGAAGAAATCGCTTGCCAGCAGCTGCTGGGTCGTTTGAACCCCAGCCGCAATACCCGATAACCTCTTCCTGATGCATCAGGTATTTTTTGCTATCATCGTAATATGTCTTAAATCCTTTTTTTTGCAGCCCTGTCTGTGCCATTTTTAGCCATATATTGCCTATAGAATGCTTGACCGTTGCATCCAGAACAAACCTTGCCCTGCCCTTTTGTCCCTTTACCTGCAAAGGATGACAGCCACGGTCAATAATTGCCTTTATATCCCTTAAAGTGTATCCAGTCAATCGGGTAACCAGATAGATATGATATACCTGACTGTCAAAGTGCTTGCAACCTTGATAATATGGATTTGGCACTACCCCCTCAATAGCATAATAGCGACAAAATCCATAGATATCAACAGGCATATTCCTTTTAAGCAGGGTTAATTCTGAGTCAACCGATGACCTGTTTCCCTGCATACCCTTTGTGCCCTTTATCCTGAGCGGTATCCCTTTGGTTAAAACAATATACGATATCTGTCCCACAAGGTTATTATTCTGAAGGTATCTGGCAACAGGTATCATGACCTTTGATTCATAGGTTAGTCTGGTAATGGTCTCTGTTGCTGGACAACGGATATAACAGATATTTTGTGCAGGAATATTCCTTTTTTGCTGATAGTATTTCCCCACTGCTCTGGAAATACGGCTACATTCATTGATTATTACCAATACCTGTGATGGATCTGATACATGAGATAGTGGCAAGCCATTCACAGATTGTTGGTTACGAATAGGTCTATCCTGTGTCATTGCATTTCCAGGTAAAAGTAGAAAGAGGGGTATAAATAGTAACAGTGCCTTACTCATATCAATAACTTCCTTGAGTATAACAAGAGACAAGCAGGATGCTTGTGTTACAATACAATGCTGCCGGCAATAGACCTTCTGCTGGCAGCAGACCTTCTGCCTCTGGCAGGTCGCAGCTACAATTCGAAATCAACAAGTGTTAGCCATTTCTTTATCACTACTATTACCTCATGACATCAGGTACGGTAGACACCGCCCACCAAAAAGGTGTGGACAGCAAACAGATTGGTTACGAAAACTTGAACATCGAATAATAACATTGTATAACATTCTAAATAGAAAGTCAAGAAAAATTCAGCTCGAATTTTTACTTGACATCTAACCGATAAGTATGGTAAAATATACTTTGATTTTTTCAAAATATTTGCGGAGGTGCAAGATGGCTCTTTCTGGTTTGGATATCTTCAAAAAACTACCTAAAACCAATTGTAAAAAGTGTAACTTCCCTACCTGTCTGGCATTTGCCATGCAGGTAGCAGCAGGCAAGACTGATATCTCTTCCTGCCCGGATGTATCAAGTGATGTTGTGGCACAGATAGCTGAGGCAACTGCCCCGCCAATTCGACCAATAACCATTGGGACTGGGGATAGTGCCTTAAAGATTGGTGAAGAAACAGTCATGTTTCGACATGATAAACGGTTTGAACATCAACCAGGGATTGGACTCCTGATAACCGATGAGATGTCAGAGGAGACATTGAACAATCATATTAAACAGTTCAATGCAACAGGGTTTGAACGTGTTGGGGTAATGATGAGGGCAGAGGTCATGGCCATTAAGAGCGTAACTGGGGATGCAGAGCGGTTTAAGGCTGTGGTCAAAAAAGTCATAGATGAAACTCAATCTTTATTGGTATTAATGAGCGACTCACCTGATATCCTTAAGGCTGGATTAGACATCTGTGCTGAGCAAAAACCATTAATCTGCGGGGTAACTTCAGATAATCTTGATAGTATTGCCCAATTAGCCAGAGAATATAATTGTCCGGTAACAGTAAAAGGGGATCAATTAGAGCAAATAGTTGATTTGACTGCTAAGCTGAATGCAGCTGGTGTCAAGGATATTATCCTCTATCCAACCACCACATCCGTAAAGGATCGGTTTGAACAAGAGACAATGATCAGAAGGTTGCCCTTAAAGAAAACATACAGGCCGCTTGGTTTCCCAACGATTGTTTTTCCAAGTGATTTTACAGCTGACAAGGATGAGGAGATATTGATTGCCTCTACCTTTGTGGCCAGATATAGCGGGATTATCATCCTTTCTACACTTGAGCCGCACTATACCTACCCACTTTTCTGTCTCAGGATGAATATCTATACAGATCCGCAAAGACCAATGACCATGGAAGAAAAGGTGTATGAGTTCAATAACCCTGATAAGGATGCTCCAATTCTGGTAACAACAAACTTTTCTCTGACATATTTCCTTGTCTCAGGTGAGATTGAGTCGTCCAGAAAGCCTGTCTGGCTGGCAATACAGAATACCGAGGGACTCTCTGTCCTGACTGCATGGTCAGCAGGAAAATTTAATGCAGAGTCGATTGCCAAGTTTATCAAGAATTCAGGGATAACAGAAAAGGTCTCGCATAAAAATATTGTTATCCCCGGCTATGTAGCTGAGCTGTCTGGTGATTTAGAGGAAGAGCTGGGTCCAGGCTGGAAGGTAACTGTGGGGCCAAGAGAGGCTCCAAGCCTTCCTGGCTTTTTGAAACAATGGCAGGTAAATTAATGTAATTATTCAGGATACATTGGGAATAGAAGTCAGAATTCTGAATTCTGAATTCTGACTTCTTTCTTAATAACTATACTGAATAGTTGCACACAGATAATCGATTAAAGGAGGTTTTGATAATGGTTCTTGTTATAGCAGAAAACATTCACGTTATATCCCCGCGGATAAAGGAGGCAATCAAGAATAGGGATGCAAAGACCATCCAGGAGACAGCAGTTAAATCACAGGAGATGGGTGCAGATTATATTGACTTAAACATTGGACCTGCAAGCAAAGAGGGCACGGCAATCATGGAATGGATAGTTAAAACCGTTCAGGAGGTATCTTCATTGCCATTATTCCTTGATACCTTGAATGTAGAGGCAATCGAGAGTGGATTAAAGCTTTGTAAACAAAAGGCAGTGATAAATTCTATCAGCTGCATCCCAGAAAGGATGGATGCGTTATTCCCTCTGGTACAAAAATATAATGCTGGCTGTGTTTGCTTGCTGATTAGTGCCCAAGGGTTGCCCAGGGACAATGATGAAAGGGGAATGCTGGCAGCTGATATTATTGGCAAAGCCATGGAATATGATGTCCCCAATGAAGACCTCTGGTTCGATCCATTTACCCCGCCTATAGCCTTTCAGCAAGATACGGTTAAAGCCACCATTGAGTCTGTCGCAATGTTTGAAGAAATGGCTCCTGGTTGTAAAACTACCTGTGGGCTATCCAATGTTTCTAATGGAGTGCCAAAGGAATTAAGGGATATTCTCAATAGATGCATGCTTATTATGCTTAAGAGGAATGGCATGACATCAGCCATCTCAGATGCCTTTGATGAAAAGATAGTTGCCATATCCAAGGACAAGATGACTGATATTGAACAGCTTGTCTGGCAGGTGATGGATGGAGGAGAGCCGGCAATGGGTAATCTCTCACCAGAACAGGTTGAATATGTGAAAACTGCCAGGGTATTGCTTGGCCATAAACTCTTCTCACCTTCGTGGCTGTGTGAATAGTGGCTGAAGTTTAACAGAAGATTAACAAATGACAGGGAACGGTTTTAAAGCCGTTCCCTGTAGCGTTTCATGTATGGTTGCCCTACAATGTCGGTTGCTTGCTTCCCGGCTTTACCAGAGCTATCTTATCGCGGCACATGGGGCAGTTTTGCGGGTCATATGCTTCTATCTTTATGGTAGAAAGAACAGCCGGTTTTATGCCTGCGATGGTTATCTCTTCGCTTCTATCAAGCAGTGCTCCAATCCCAACTATCTCTCCTCCAATCCCTTGAACAAGCCTAACAACCTCAGAGACAGATCCACCGGTAGTGATTACATCCTCTACAACCACAACCCGTTCACCCTTCTTAATCTCAAATCCACGGCGAAGCGTCATTATCCCCTCTTCTCTTTCTGCAAACAATGCCCTTACCCCAAGTGCTCGGGCAACCTCATAGGCAATAATTATCCCGCCAATAGCCGGACCAATAACTACATCAACCTTTTGATTCTTAAACCGTTGAGCCAGCGATGCCCCAAAATGGGTCGCATAGATAGGATGTTGAAGAATTCTGGCACACTGCAGGTATTTGCCTGAATGCAACCCGGATGAAAGCAGAAAATGTCCGTTTAACAGCCCTTCTGTCTTGATCAACAATGAAATGATGTTCCCTTCGACTTGCATGATATTGAACCTCCTCTATCTAAAAGAATAGAACACGGATTTCACGGATTAGACGGATATTCACGGATTTTTTATTTTTTAAGAATTTATCCGTGTTTAATCCGTTGTATCCGTGTCATCCGTGTCATCCGTGCTCTATTCCCTTTCAAATTTACTCTCTGATCTGCCCATCCCCAAAGATAATAAACTTAAGCGTTGTCAATTCAACAAGCCCCATTGGCCCACGGGCGTGCAGTTTTTGAGTACTTATGCCCATCTCGGCACCAAGCCCAAACTCACCGCCATCTGTAAATCTTGTAGAAGCATTGACATATACAGCAGCGGCATCTATCTCCTGCAAGAATCTTCTGGCAGCAGCATATGATGAGGTAACAATTGCCTCAGAGTGGGACGAGCCATATTTATTGATATGCTCAATAGCCTCATCCAATGAATCTACAACCTTTATTGAAAGGATTAAATCAAGGTATTCTTTGGACCAATCATCATCTGCTGCCTCAATGATATCCGGGACAATCCCCTTTGTTTGCAAGCAACCACGTATCTCTACCCCAGCCTCTTTAAGCTGACCAATCATCCCTGGCAAAAATTCACCGGCAATATCCTTATGAACAAGGAGTGATTCAGCAGCATTGCATACACCGGGTCTTTGCACCTTGGCATTAAAGACAATCCTTTGTGCCATCAACAAATCAGCATCCCTATCCACAAACACATGGCAATTGCCCTCGCCATGGCTGATAATGGGTACAGACGACTCTGTCCCAACCGATTCTAACAGGGATTTACCGCCACGAAGGATGATAACATCAACCAGGTTATGTAGTTTTACCAATTCTCGGACTGCCTGACGGTCTGTATCCTCTATCAATGAGATACTGTATTGAGGTATACCAGCTGAAACAGCTGTCCTGCCAAGGATATCAGCAATAATCTTATTTGAATTAATCGCCTCTTTCCCGCCGCGCAGGATGACCGCATTCCCTGACTTCAAGCATAAACCAGCAGTATCTGCAGTAACATTGGGTCTGGCTTCATAGATGATACCGATTACCCCCAACGGCACCCTTACCCGGCCAATCTGAAGCCCATTTGGTCTACGCCACATAGATGGAACTTCTCCAACAGGGTCAGGCAAGGCAGCCACATCCCTCAAGCCTGCGGCCATAGCCATTATTCGTTTTTCATTCAAGGCAAGCCTGTCTATCAAAACAGCAGGTATCCCCCTTTCTTTGGCATAAATCAAATCCTTTTTGTTTTCTTCTATGATTTGCTCTACTGCTTCCTCTAATGCACCTGCCATAGCCAACAAGGCATCGTTTTTTACCCTTGTTGACAGATTTGCCAATTTTCTTGATGCCTGCTTTGCCTGTGCAGCAATCGTGATGATATTATCCATAGGTATCCCCTTTTGTGTTATAGACAAGAATGATTGCAAACCGTTCATTATAATGACAGGCTGGAAGCCTATCCTACTATTACCTCATACCCTGCTTCGATAACACCCTTGAACTCTGGCGAGATTACGTGCCAGTCCAGCACATCTACACGAAAGGGCAGATCAGATTCAGAAAAGGCACGATCCATTGAAGCAATTGCACTGGCAAGACTGTTTAAGACAAGTTTCATTGTTTCTCTGCCCCTTACAGGATATTATATCCTAAATAACAATAATAGTCAATCATTTTTCTAATGTCAAAGTAATCGGTTAGTAGCTGGCAGGGGAGCTTACTGCATTTAATGTGTCAAAGGGAATATGGAAATGCTCAAGATGGTTTGCATTAGGTTCTGAGATTCCGTCCTGACTAACAGCCTTTTAGCCTATTTACATAGCCAATCACCAATCCACCCCTCCCAAATCAGTAAACAAATGAGTCCATTTTCCGCATCCGTCATTTGTCCAGCCCATGATAATACCGTCATATCTGCCAAACAAAATATCTGGCTGGCCTGTAACATCAAATCGTATCGATACTGGCAAATTCCCGGTATATTCTATTTTTCTTGTGTTTTCATAAAGAAAACCACGGATACCATTGTAATCACCAGCAACAATATCTGGAATGCCATCATCATTCAGGTCTGTAACCGCAACACTGCAGAGTCGTTCATCTGTGGGCAAATTCTCTGAGGAATCCCTCCATTCTCCCTTTCCATTGCCAAGCCAGGCTTTAAGCCCTTTTTGATCATTTGTTCCGGCAACGATATCAGGAAATCCATCCATATCTATATCACAGGCTGCAACCCCATAAAAGAATCCATCCACTGGCAATCCAGAGGATGCTTTGGTCCATCTTCCCTGACCATCACCAAGCCATGCCTCTACCCCTTTCAGCTTTGTAGCAACCATATCCATTAAGCCATCAAGGTTAATATCAGCCAGGGCAATGCCGTAATAAAAATCTGCTGCTGCCAGCCCATGTGATGCCGGCAGCCAAACATTATTATCACCAGCTATCCAGCATTTAATCCCGCTGGAGGAAGCTGCCACTACATCCAGCCTGCCATCCATATTAATATCCCCCAATTGCATAGAATAATGCTCCCGAGATGTTTCAGGCGTACTCAACTGCATCCACTCCTGTCTGCTAATATCATCCATGCTTACCACAGGTCCTGGCTGAGGGTAAGCCGGTGTGCCAACGGCAATATTCCCCTCTGTATCTATTGCCTCAAACTGATAGCTATAGCCATACTCACTCAAGGGAAGGGTTGTGGTGTAGGAATACAGACTTCCATTGATTTCTGAAGGCTGAAGACTGCCAAAAAGGCTTTGGTCATTAGCATATATTTTTAGCAGGGGATAGCCCTTTTGCGGCGACAGATTTTTTGTATTGATATAATTTACCTGATAAGTAAACAATGTGCCTTGAGTACCATATTCTGGCTGAACGCCGTCTGTTGAATACCCCATCCTGCCTGACCAACCAAGAAAAGCAATACTACCCGGCCTGCCGCAGTAAACATCAAGCCCATCTGAAGAGGCAGCGACAATATCAGGATATTTGTCAAGGTTAATATCCCTGACAGCGATACCATGACAATATCCGCTTGTTGGCAGTCCTATAGAGGCAAGGATAAAATTCCCCTGAGCATCACCAAGCCAGACACTAAGCCCTTTGTTATTGTTACTTGCGGCAATAATATCTGGCTTGCCATCAAGATTGATGTCCCGGCATAGCACACTGTAATAATTTCCTATGTCTGGCAATCCTGTGCCTATCTGTTTCCATTTGCCAGAAATATCGCAAGTCATGACAATAATTCCCTGATTACTATTACCCACAGCAATGATCTCTTTCTTACCATCAAGGTTAATATCAACAGCTGTCACGCCATAGTAGCTTCCAATTGTAGGCAGTCCCCGGATATATTGCCAATGCCCATGACCATCACCAAGCCAGGCCTTGATACCGCCATTATTGCTATTACCAGCAATCAGGTCAACATGTCCATCAAGGTTAAGGTCAGCAGCCTCAATTGCCTGATAATACTCATAAACAGGCAGCCCTTGCTCCTTAGAAAGCCATTTCTCTTCCATATTACGCGACCAAATACCTACCCCATGGCTTGATGCAGCAATAATCTCTTCTCTGTCATCAGTATTCAAGTCAGCAGCCTTGACATCAAAGTATCTACCAATATCTGGCAGCCCGTTTCTGGAAAGCTCCCATATCATGCCGCCCTTATTCAGCCAGAGTTCTATGCCGCCACCATCCCTGGCAGCCAGAATATCAGGCTGATCATCCTCATTCAAATCACACACAATTACTTGTTTATAAAATCCTTTTTCAGGAAGGTTGGTTTTTAATCTTTCCCATGATGATGGGCATTCTTGCCTGATTTCATCAGGGATGCTGCTTTCCCTGGTATTGAGCCAGATCTCCAGCCCTTGATTGTATTTGGTAGCAACAATATCTACCTGTCCGTCTCCATTTATATCAGATAAAGCCAGCCCATAGTATGTACCGTTTGTATTGGGTGATATGGTTTTTAACCATACATGAGAGGATATTGGCGGCAGGGATTGTGCCTGTCCTTGTGATGTTGCCATTGCAGGATACACAAAGGCACACAGGGACAAAAAGGCACAGAGATACAGTCTTGAAAAGGGTTTAATGTGGCAATGGGTCAAGGGGTCAAGGGAAGGTAAGCCGTTTGGCAAGTTTTTTCTCACGTCAGACAGCTCCAATATCCGTAGTAGAATCCAATATCTCGATGGCCATTAGGACATTCCGTTGGCTTTATTAACATCGTGTAGACCATCCACGCAATGCCAGCGAGACCAAAAAGGCAAGTCACTATGGACGACGCGATTAAACCATGCTAAACGCCGCTATTGTGGCGACGAAGCAAACATTTGACAGGATACCAAAGACACACGCGAAACTCTGGTAGTGCGAAGTTGCATGGTATTCATTTCATCTCCAAATTGATGTCTGCCTAACGCCAAAGCAACCAGTTCCGTCTGGTTCATTTTTTTGTTAACGTTTACACCGTCTATTATCTCAAAAGCTGTTCAATTTCTTCATCAGTAAATTTCAATTGTTTCAACCTGAAATCGGCAAGTAAATAGGGTAGATGTAGCCTAAGATTCTATCTTG
>JASEHA010000379.1 GCA_030018795.1 bacterium | reverse complement strand
ACATATCCACAATTGTGGATAAAATCGACAAAACTTTGTCGTCAGAGGGAATTGTAGGATTTAGATGCGTTTGCCCTGATGCGAAAAATAAAAAAATCTTGACTTTTAAGGCTTGAGTATGATAATATAATGGCAACTATTCGCAGATAGACTGTAAAGAGGAGAAACAATGGATGCAATATTACTTTTAGGGCATGGAAGCAGGCTGACAGAGGCAAATAAGGCTCTCAAACAAATGGCTCAGATGATAATGGAGATAGGAGATATACCGCTGGTCGAGATTGCGTTTTTACAGTTTGAAAAACCTGATTTCTTTGATGGCATCTCTGCCTGCATTGCCAAAGGTGCTGGGAAAATAATCATACACCCTTATTTTCTCTACAAAGGCAGACACTTTGAGGAAGATATCGCTGAGATGATTGGAGAAGCACAGAGAATGTATCCTGAGATTGAATTTGCCATTACCGAGCCCCTTGGTGTGCATGAAAATATTGTTAGGGTTGTCCTTGAAAGGTTAAAAGATATTAAACCATTCAAACTGCTCCAATCCCATGAGATTGAAGAAAAGAGCATGGGAATCATTACCAATGAGATGGGGGAGACAGGCTTCAAGGATATTGAGATGCCTGTAGTAAAAAGGGTCATTCATGCTACAGGGGATTTTGACTTTGCCCAAAATATGCGTTTTCATCCAGAGGCAGTCGAGGCAGGGATAAGGGCAATAAAGAATGGGATGAACATCCTTGTTGATGTCAGAATGGTAGAGGCAGGGATAAATAAGGGTATTCTTGCAAGATATGGCGGCAAGGTTATCTGTAGTATCCAGGGGACAGAAGGCATTGTCGAGGATTCAAGGCATAGCACACAGACAAGGGCTGAAAAGGGGGTAGATGATGCCATGAGAGGAGATAATAATATCGGTATTGTTGCCGTAGGCAATGCCCCAACAGCACTTTATAAAACGATGAAACTTATAGAGAATATGGCTGCCAGACCTGAACTTGTCATTGGCGTGCCGGTAGGTTTTGTGAAGGCTGTTGAATCAAAAGAGGTTCTTCTGCATATGAAGTATCCCTTTATAACATCATTGGGCAGAAAGGGCGGAAGTCCGGTGGCTGTGGCGATTGTGAATGCTTTGCTGAAAATGGCGGATAAAGGTAGTAATACATGAAAAAAATATATCTTATTGGGATTGGGGCTGGCAACCCTGATTATCTTACTGTCCAGGCGATAAACACAATGAAAAAGGTAGACGTATTCTTTCTGCTTGAGAAGGAGGGATGTGAGGAGCTTGTTGGGATTAGAAAGGAGATATTAGAAAAGTACCTGGAGGAAGGTAGGTACAGGGTTGTGACTGCTGAGATTTGCGAGCGTAAAAAAGGTGGCAGGTTATATGAGCAAGGTGTCGAAACATGGCGGCAGCAAAAGGCAGGGGTTATTCTTGAATTGATTAAGCATAAGATGAATGATGGTGAAACAGGTGCCTTTCTTATCTGGGGTGATCCATCGCTGTATGATGGACAGTTAGAGATTTTGCAGTATATCCTTAAACAAGGGGTGGTAGATTTTGAGTATGAGGCAATACCAGGGATAACCAGCGTTCAGGTATTAGCCGAAAGGCATAAAATCCCCTTGAACCGAATAGGGGAGACGATTGTCATTGCAACCGGCAGAAGGCTGAAAGAATATGCACCATCTGAGGTTAAAAATATTGCGGTAGTGTTGGACTCTTATGCTGCCTTCAGGCATTTTAGGGATGAGGATATCGATATCTATTGGGGTGCATATCTTGGGACTGCTGATGAGATCCTGATTTCAGGGAGGCTGAAGGATGTAATCGAGGATATTCAGAAGCTCAGAAAAGAGGCTAAGAAGAGAAAGGGTTGGATTATGGATGCGTATATTTTGAGACGGGTAGAAGGGTTGGAAATGGATAAAGTGGATTCTCACAACTATGATGACATCTGCTGATACTCGATGTTCAAGTTTTTACCGGTGACCAAGCAAGGGCAACCAGGCACCAGAGCACCGTGAGAAACTGATATTTGATGAAAAAGGATTGCGACCGACTGGTGCACTGGTGCTCTGGACTGATTGCAACGTCTTTCATGTCTCTTATTGTGTACTACTTGATGCATTC
>JASEHA010000378.1 GCA_030018795.1 bacterium | reverse complement strand
ATTTCTCTGTGCTCTCTGTGGTTAATCTTCCCACCGCTTACTTCAGCGATTACATTATGACCGATTAGAGTATGGTTATTCTCGGACACCATACAAAAATGGCAGAAATGCCTTAAATTTTTAAGCAGGAGGTTAGAGAAATGATGGTAAAGAGAGATGTGTGCAGAATGGGTTGTTTGCTATTGGTCTTTTTGATAGGTGCAGTCTTTATCCCTGCTCATGTGAGTGCAACCACCACCACTACCACACAGGAAGAGGAAATCAGCCTGACCAAGGTATCTGGACTTGTAGAGGTTCAGACTATTGGTGAGGTAAAATGGAAGAAAGCAGTGGTTGGAATGAAACTTAAATGCAATCAACGAATAAGAACCTTTGAAAAGAGTCGGGCTTATCTTGATCTGGGCGATGGTTCTTCTATGGTTATAGGCGTAAATTCCATCATGGATATCATGGAATTAAAGAAACAGATTGAGGGACAACAAGGGTTTGCTTCTAAGGTAAAGCTATGGATAGGCAAGATTCGCACTGAGATTAAAAAATTAGACGAAAACTCAAGCTTTGAGATTGTGACACCTACATCATTAGCAGGTGTAAGAGGCACTATATGGAGTAGTTTTGTATATGGTGATGGGTTATCCTCAGTCTATGTGGAGGATGGGAGTGTTTGGGTAGAAAGCTTGACAAACAATCAAAAATATATGATTCTAAAGAGTCAATTTTCTAATGTCACCCCAATAGGAGAAATATCAATACCTGCTTATGTTACTCCTGAGCAGCGAAATGAATTTGACAAGCAATGGCAGGAAGATGTGGAGCAGGCTAAAGAAGAAGGGCTGAAAAAGGAAGAGACAGCAGAACCTGAAACATCAACAGAAACTCCTAAAGAAAAAAAGTTAGGTAAAAAGGGTTTGACGCTCGGAGGATTGGTAGGTTCAAGAATGATCGATGGTGAGTATTATAATGAGGTTATTATCCAGCCTGACATTAGCTTTGGCAAACTTGGCATTGGTTTGAATATACTTGCTCATTGGAATGAGGATGGTTTCAGAAAAAAGGATTATGATGATGTTGGCAATATTATCCGCTATATCCGCTGGGCTGAGAAGGGTGCCAGTCCTCTTTATGCTAAATTGGGTACATTAGACAGGGCAACACTGGGACATGGATTTATCCTCAACAGCTACTCAAATCAGGGGACTGATACCAGTAAAAATATACTTGGCTCTGAAATAGATGTTAACTTGAAAAATAAGGGCATAGAAACTGTGGTTAACAATGTAACTGACCCAAGACTTTTGGGCTGCAGGCTTTATTGTCAGCCATTAAAAATGATGAATATAAATATCCCTGTCTTGAGCAGGATTGATATTGGATTAATCGGTGTAACCGATACTGAGCCTCAGCAGGGAAACAAGGAGGCAATGACTGCTTATGGCCTTGACATTGGAATGCCTATCTTTGAGAATCTGCTGAAACTTCATGTAGATATGGCTAAGATACAGGACTTTGGAGATGGAATGGCTTATGGTTTAGGCGGCAGTGCTCATATCGATTGGATAGATGCTGCTCTGGGGTATAAGCTTGAGATGAGAAGCTTAGGTGAAAAATTTGCTCCAAGTATCTTTAATTCCCTTTATGAGGTGATGAGACCAGGCACATCATCCCTATCCTCTATCAAAGAATCAAAAGGATGGTACGGAGAGGTTGCATTCGGGATACTTAAGGCTGTTAGTATAGGTTTTGCTATGCAGGACGTTAAGGAAGGTGAGCCAACCGTACACGGTGAATTGAATGTAGATAACAACCTCCTCTCTAAAATAGCCAGACAAAATATAGGCATTTCTTTCTCTTATGATCAGGTAAGAGAAAAAGGGGAAAGCTTATTTAAGCTTAATGCTAAAAACAGTGTGACTACTCAAGAAATAACCTATGGGTTGAGTGATAATGTAATCTTAACCTATATTCATCGGCAGATTGTCGATAAGAATGGGGAAAAGAGTGAAACCGCAACCATGGGGACAAAGATGGCTTTTTAAGATGTTTAGGCTGAAGGTGGATAGGTTGAATACTGTTAGGTGTAGACAAGGAAGTATAATAACCTAACACTCGATGTTCAAGTTTTTTCTGGTGACCAAGCAAGGATGCGAGAAGGCAAGAAGGCG
>JASEHA010000377.1 GCA_030018795.1 bacterium | reverse complement strand
TTCGCTAAAACAGAATATACCTTTCGCTAAACAATTTCTCCCCATTTCACTGACGCATTACGTAAACAGGCATTTTTTGCTTGACATTTCAGGATTCCATTGATATACTTGAGCAGTTAGCAGCCTGAATTCTGCTTCTATGCATACACAAGGAGGATTTGTATGAAAAACATGAAAAGATGGGCTATTTACACCGTATGTCTATTGTTTGTATGTGCCTCAATAGGATGCACAAAAAAAGGTGGACAAGAAGAGCAGCCGGTTGTAACTGAAGAGGCAGTTACTCAAGGGACAGAGACAGTAGGCACGCAGACACAAGGGACAGATACCATTGTTAGTGAAGAAATAATACCTGAGAAAAAACCAGAAGAAGTAGCTGTTATTGACACTAAGTTTGGGCAGATAAAGATTAAGTTCTTTGAGAATGATGCCCCAAATCATGTCCAGAATTTCAAAAACCTTGCTAAACAAGGATTCTATAACGATACAACCTTCCATCGAGTTATACCCGGCTTTATGATCCAGGGGGGGGACCCTAATACCAGGGATGATGATCGCTTAAACGATGGTTTGGGTGGACCTGGTTTTAATGTCAGGGCTGAATTTAATAATCGTTCTCATCAACGAGGCATTGTTTCTATGGCAAGATCCTCTGATCCACACAGTGCCGGTTCTCAATTTTTTATCTGTGTCGCACCAGCTACTTTCTTAGATAGACAATATACAGTCTTTGGAGAGGTAATATCAGGTATGGATGTGGCAGATAAAATAGTCAATGTCCCAAGAGATCCCCAGCATAATCCGCTGGAAAAGGTAGCTATGACCGTGACTGTGGCTATGATCAAAAAATGAGGTTACAATTGCTATCCAATCTCACCTGTTTCAGGCAAATAATACAAGGCATTATTCTGCTGATAATGGTCGTTAGCATTACAACTGGCTGTACAAATATGCGTTCTATAACTGCAAGTGACAGCCGGTATGGAACCAAATGTATTACGATTAATCTATGGCATGATGCTAAGTTTCATCTTGAAAAAGCAATAAAGAATGATCCTGATAACATATTTGTTTGTAATAACCTTGGCGTTGTTTACGAGTATTTTGGAGACAATGAGGCTGCGAAATGTCTTTATAAAAAAGCTGTAGATATTGCCCTTGAAAATATAAAAGCACAGGGCAATGAGGCAAAAGAGGCGAAAAAAGGTACAAAGACACAGGGTAGTAGTAAATCCTCATCATTATCTCGTGCATTTGAACAGGGTTGTTATCAAAATCTTAAGGCTTTCATGGAAGAGACAGGGCAAACAGAGGCAGCATCTGATGTAAGGGCAAACGATCATTTGCCTTTACAAGAAGCAGCTTCTGCCTCAAAGAAGATTTTATCCAAAAGGGTGGATATACAGAAAAAACTTCCACCAAGATTGAATATAGATGGTATCGATGATGTTGGGATACTTGTCCTATTGGCAGATGAGGATGCAGAAGAAATAATTAGAAGGATTGTTCAGGTATTTAAGGAAAGGATACAAGAGGAAGCTTCATTTTGTATTAATGAGGAGATATTGCAGAGGGTAAATGAGACAGCACCTCTGGCAAAGGGCAAACCCTTATCCTTATCCTTGCAAAATCATGAGGCAATAATAGACTTGTGTGCTGATTCTGATGTTCAGGGGCTGTTTGCTCTTGAAATAATGGAGTTTAAAGATGATCGAACAAAGATAACCACTGTTAAAAGCCGTTATTCAGAAGAGGAACGGCGGTACATTTACTACGATATCTCCAGCATTACTCGCAAGCTAACATTAAAAATAAGGTTTTGTTTCCTTGAGGCAAAAACAGGCAGCCTGTTATGGGATAAAAAATATGATATCTCTAAGGTTAAGGAGTATCCTGTCGAAGATGAACAAAAAATACCGCTTTACGATATGGAACTCTTTGGAAATCTGTGCTATGAGCCGTCAGACAATTTCATATCAGCTACAAAACCACAGCATAAATGCTCAAAAAGACAGGTGTTGATAGAAAAGTAGAGACGCAAGATTTTGCGTCTCTACTGCGTGAGAAATAGTGCCTGACGAAAAAGCTTGTGACAGTTAGGAAGGGCACCAGAGGAAGTGCACCAGAGCACCAGATACCGTGAGAAACTGATATTTGATGAAAAAAGGA
>JASEHA010000376.1 GCA_030018795.1 bacterium | reverse complement strand
ACACAATAAGAGACATGAAAGACGTTGCAATCAGTCCAGTGCACCAGTCACCAGTGCACCAGGTCACCAGTCATCAGCTTGCCAGAGAGGCTCTCTCCTGCCCCTGCTATACGACAATTGATGGTTGACACGACACTACAACCTTATTCGTTGTTTAGGCTACAGGCTATAATTCCTTCCTAACCAACAGCCTATCCACCTTCTTAAAGGCTACCATCCTCCTGATGCTCCGCCACCGCCACTCATACCGCCGCCAAAACCACCAAAGCTGCCCCCAAATCCGCCAAAACTGCCGCCAAAGCCACCATAGCCATAATACCTTCTTCTGCTTGACGGAAAAAAAATCGCTTTCAGGATAACAAACGGTGCAAGGAACAAGAGAAAGAGAAATTGAAGCAAGTCCCCTTTAATCGATGAAGAATCTTCCACTACTATTGTCTCTCCATCTTGTTCTGGCATCTCAACCTGATACTCCCTGGCAATAGCCTGGATGATGGCTAAGCTACCCAAATAAATCCCTCTTTCAAGGTTACCTTGTTTAAAGTAAGGCAAGATAACCCTATCCCGTATCTCTCCACACTTGCCATCTGGTAATGCCCCTTCTAACCCATATCCCACCTCTATTCTCAACTTGCGTTCCTTTATGGCAATCAAAAAGAGTACCCCATTATCTGTCCCTTTCTTACCTATACCCCATTTTTCAAATAACCCAATCGCATATTCCTCTACTGATAGTGGTTCTATGCTTTGAACCGTTACCACGGATACCTCTGCCCCTTGAGCCTTTTGATGTAATTCAGTTATTGTTTGATTAAGTTTAAGCTGACAATCTTCAGAGATTATATTGGCAAAATCATTAACATATCCAACAGTTTCCGGAAATATTACCTCCTTAGCATAAGCCTGATGAGCAAAAAGGAAACAAAGCACAAGGAAAACACCCATGATCTTGCCATCATGGGGTTGAGCACTAACCCCATTTTTCTGTTCATTGGAAAGTTGGATAAGCTTATCCTGAACCTGTCGCGAGAAAGGGCTGAAAAATGAGTTCTCTCTTGGTGCTTTCATTATTGCAACCCCTTATCACCCAGTTTTAATTCATCTACTGCTATGACTAAGAATTGAATTACATTCAGATACTGTTCAAACACAGATTCTACCATACTATTAGCTAATTTTTCCATCCCTAATTTACTGTGTAATACCGTTAGAAGAGGGGCAGTATCTATCCCGTATGCCTCTTTCAATTGGCTTATCACCTCATCCTTTTTAATTGCTACCGCCATTTCTCCTTTTAATCGCAAGATGTTTCTTATGGTTGGCATCAACCCTGTCAGGGAATCTATCATCAATCTTTTCAGCAACTCAGGTTTTGCCATTAATTCGAAATACCCTTGTCTTAGCTTAATAATTTGTCCTTTTAATGTAGATTCACACTGCAGCCTGACATTTTCTGAGTGAATCACTATCGAATCAAAGATTTCATTCCCATAGACAACAACATGGTTTTCTTTCATCTCCATAAACTCTATCGGAAACACATCTGAAGATGTATCTATATGCTGTAAGGTAAGGAACAAGGGAACAATCTTTTTTTGTTTTTTGCCCATGCTAACTAATTTAGCACCCTTTTTCATGTCCAACAGGGTAATCTCATTGAGGACAACTAAGAGATTGATGTTTGAATGTCCTGGCACAAAATCTTCTCCCTGAGCAGCACTTCCATAAACCATAATAGTCTTAAGATTTGCCGCATATATCCCAATCAATCTTGAAATATAGGGCACAACCACTCCTTTCACCATTTCTGGAAGCCTATCTAAGTTTATTATATTTGCCAATTTTCGTTACACCTCCAATAATAATAAATCGTAGGAACTCCGACCCAAATTCTGAGGGTTTTTAGTCACAACAGTAAGCTCAAGATTATCAGATTAATCACCTTATTGTAGCTGATTGAGAATGCTGATTTTCTGACTTTTACAACCCTATCTGGTTATCCCCTGGCAGTCGGCCTCTCAGCAAGAGCCTGCTTTTGTTTCACCAGATAAATACAGTATAAACATTCACCTCCCTTTTGTCAAGCAATATTTGTAACCATTCACACCCCATAAAAGGTGAGCGTTGCATAGCCTCTCCCGCCATATCTACAGTCTTAAGCACTGCTTGA
>JASEHA010000375.1 GCA_030018795.1 bacterium | reverse complement strand
CTACCAAATTTATTGGCGTGATATTTGGATGCGTTTGACATGGGCTTACCCACACAATTCATAAGAACCAAATCTAACCTGTGCAATCAAATACAATTCACCACAAGGACTCGGGTATACTTTCTCTGCATATCATATCCTCGTATGTCTCTCGTTCCCGGATAATATAATCCTTTCCATTCACAACCATTACCTCTGGTAGACGCGTTCTTGAATTATAGTTAGAGGACATGCTGAATCCATAGGCTCCAGCATCTTTGATTACCAACAGATCTCCTTGTTTAACCCTGGGCATAGACCTATCTCTGGCAATAAAATCACCCTCCTCGCAGATTGGTCCCACAATATCATACAACATCTCTTCAGGATATATATGCTTTGTGGTTAATACTGCTTGATGATATGCCCCATAGATAGAGGGTCTTATGAGATCATTCATACCTGCATCTACAACGATAAAGTTTTTCTTATGGGTATACTTGATGTAAAGAACATCGGTGACCAGTACCCCGGCTGGACCGACAATGCTTCGACCAGGCTCTAAGATAAGCCTGTAATCACCAATTAATGGGCTGATTATCTTTGATAGATCTTTTGGATGCGGCATGTATTCACCATCCTGATAAGGGATACCGATCCCTCCCCCTAAGTTGATAAATTCAAGGTGGATGCGAATATTATGCAGTTCATCAACCAGAGCCATGATTTTTTTAAGTGTTTCGAGATAAATTTCAACCTTGCTCAATTGTGACCCAATATGAGAATGAATCCCAACAACATTGATATTTTCAAGGCTGGCTGCTGTCTGATAAACATCCTTTGCCTCATGAATGGGTATACCAAACTTGCTTTTTGCCAATCCAGTTGCTACATAGGGATGGGTTAATGGATTTATGTCCGGATTCACCCTCAAGGCTATTCTGGCTACAGTATTCGTTGCACCAGCAACCTCATTAAGAAGAAAAAGCTCGTTCTGTGAGTCTACATTAAAGGCAAATACCCCGGATTGCAAGGCATATTCCATCTCTGTCCTTGTCTTGCCATTTCCGTTGAAGACTATTTTTGCAGGAGAAATACCAGCCTTTAATGCCTTAAAAAGCTCTCCATAAGAAAGAACATCCATGCCTGAACCCATATTCCCCAATGTTCGAAGAATCGATAGATTAGAATTGGCTTTACAGGCATAACAAACCAACAGATCTACGGTTTGGAAGGCATCCACATATGACTGATAATTCTTCTTCAGGGTATCATAGCTATAAAGATAGAATGGCGTCTTTACCTTAGCAGCAATCTCTGAAATACTAACACTATCACAACATAACTCATCAGCAACATATTCAAACCCGGACATAATTTCCTCCTTGTCTAATTCATGGCAAACGTTTTTTCTTATGTTCCGCATTCTGCATTCATACTTTCGCATTTTCTTCCTGTCAACAACTACTTCCTTGACATGGTTCTCACTAATGTTCGCACAGCTATCTTTTCCTTCCTTGCCCACTGTGCTTTTGGGAATTTCTTCAATATCTCTGTAATTTTATCCTGAGCCTTTTGTGACCAAACAGTTGAAAAGTAGTTTTTGATTAAATTTTTATAGACAGAGACAGCTTTCTGCCATTGGTTAGTAGTTTCCAGACATTCTCCCAGTTGAAACATAACCTCTGGTATTTTTTCAGATTCTTTATATTTTTTTATGTATATCTTATAATTACTGATTGCCTCATCCCACTGGGAAAGGGTCTTGTAGGCTTCAGCAATCTTGAGCTGTGACTCATTTGCATGATAGATCGTGCCATAATAGTCAAGATAATGTCGAAATTCAGCTATTGCCAGCTCAAAATTACCCTCTTTTTCATACACAAGAGCCTTTTCATAGACAAGAACTGCCTCACGATTGGCCTGATAATTATAGGGTTTAATATAGGACTTATTTTGAACACATCCAGCAGTAAGCAAGAAAGGCACAAAGGCACAAAGGCACAAAGATACGAAAAACACAAGGTAAGAATTCATAACCCAAAACTTCGAATTGTTGTTACCACGATTCATTCTCATTCTCCTTGCATATTTCACACGTCAGACTGTGTAAAAACTCGATTTCTCAAGGCTTGCTATACAATATAAAGTAGCAAGCAACCTTGCCGTATCAATATATTGTGGTGCTTGCTCA
>JASEHA010000374.1 GCA_030018795.1 bacterium | reverse complement strand
TACAGATTATGCAGCTATGCAATGCATAGGAAATTGGGTTACAAAAAACAGTTAGCCATTAGTTGTCGTGTCAACCATCAATTGTCGTATAGTAAGGGCAGGAGTGAGCTTCTCTGGCAACCTGGTGCATGATGCCCTTCCTACCCGTTTCGATTTCTCGCCTTCTTGCTTGGTCACCAATAAAAACTTGAACATCGAGTGATAGAAATTTAAAAGATTATATTTGCTAATATTGGGGAATCAAGTATTAATTTTATTTATTAAGAAGCTGCCAATGTATTGAAAAAATTAATTTGACCTATTGCAAAATTTATGCTATCCTATATGAGTAAATGGATTATATACCTTTTGTATATATTGAAGACATAATGATTCCAGAAGGGGTGTCTTATGGTGAACGAAAGAAACGAGAGAAACGAAAGAGATGATCTACTGAGAAAAACAGTTGGCTCGGTTATGGTAGTTGGCGGTGGAATAGCCGGAATGCAGGCTTCGCTTGACCTGGCAGAGTCTGGGTTTAAGGTTTATCTGGTTGAGGATTCACCGGCTATTGGCGGTAAAATGGCACAGCTTGATAAGACCTTTCCAACCAATGATTGTTCTATGTGTATTCTGTCGCCTAAACTGGTTGATTGCGGCAAAAATCTTAATATCGAACTCCTCACCCTGTCAGAGGTTAAGGGTGTTAGTGGGGAAAAAGGTAATTTTACGGTAACGGTTGCCAAACATCCCAAATATGTTGATTGGGATAAATGCGTTGGCTGTGGTATTTGTGCGGAAAAGTGTCCAACTAAGGTGACTGATGAATTTAATCTGGGGCTTTCTGACCGCAAAGCAATTTATGTTAAATATCCACAGGCTGTCCCCTTAAAGTATGCAATTGATGATAAGAGTTGTCTGCGTCTATCTAAGGACAAAAAATGTGGTTTGTGTGAGAAGTTCTGTGAGGCTAAAGCTATAAACCTTGAGCAGCAGGAAGAAGAAGTCGATATTAATGTAGGCTCCATAATCATGGCTTCAGGGTTTAAACCGTTTGATCCTCATGTTTACGACACATATGGCTACGGTAAATATCCTAATGTGGTAACCAGCATGGAGTTTGAACGGTTTTTGAGTGCTTCTGGTCCTGATGAAGGGCATCTCCTGAAACCTTCAAACAAAAAACCTCCTAAAAAAATCGCTTGGCTTCAATGTATTGGATCCAGGGACCAGAACCGATGTGATCATAAATACTGTTCATCCGTATGCTGTACCTATGCCATTAAAGAGGCTATTATTGCTAAAGAGCATGCCCATGGTGAGCTTGAAACAACCATATTCTTTATGGATATGCGCACTGCTGGCAAGGATTTTGAAAGATATTATAATCGAGCACAGCAGGAATATGGTGTCAGGTTTGTCCGTTCACGGATTCATACCATTGATCCAATAAGTGATGAGAATGATAACTTGCGGCTTGTGTTTGCTGATGAAGATGGGAAGATAAGGCAGGAAGAGTTTGATATGGTAGTGCTTTCTGTGGGTCTTGAGCCTGACAGAGGTGCACAGGAGTTGGCACAGAGGATAGGCATTGAACTTAATGGACATGGTTTTAGCAAAACATCCGGATTTGAGCCGGTTAATACTTCAAAGGAAGGTGTGTTTGTTTGTGGTGCATTGCAGGGGCCAAAGGATATTCCCTCTTCGGTGATGGAAGCAAGTGCGGCAGCCTGCCGGGCAGCCAATATGCTCTCGGAATCTCGTGGGACACTGGTGAAAACCAAAGAAATACCTCCTGAAATCGATGTTGCTGGTCAGACACCAAGGATTGGGGTCTGGGTATGCTCTTGTGGGATTAATATTGCCGGGGTAGTGGATGTTGAAGCTGTTCGGGATTATGCAGCCACACTGCCAGGGGTTGAATATGTTGAAAACAACCTGTATACCTGCTCTCAAGATACCCAGGAGAAGATAAAAGAGGTTATCAAAGAAAAGAAACTAAACCGGGTAGTGGTAGCCTCCTGTACACCCAGAACCCATGAACCATTGTTCCAGAATACCTGTCAGGAGGCAGGCTTGAATAAATACCTGTTTGAGATGGCTAATGTTCGTGACCAATGCTCATGGGTGCATCAGAATGAGCGTGAGGCAGCCACAGAAAAGGCAAAGGCTTTGGTCAGGTCAGCTGTAGCTAAGGTA
>JASEHA010000373.1 GCA_030018795.1 bacterium | reverse complement strand
GCTCTTTTTACATGAGGCATTATGAGACAGTTGGCTTTATCGAATATTCAGAGTTACAATAAAAAATATTGACAAGGTCATCATCTTGTGTTAAAATATGATAGAGGATATTTTGTTTGTTATCAAAGGGATTGTGTAAACTGTCCCCTTCCCTTGCGTTAATGCTTAACATATAGATATAAGGATGATGCAACAACCATGCCATTTGACTGCATTCTTGCACCTTCAACAGAAGAGCTTAAAGACAGGGCTCAGCTCAATCGGAAAACGCTGATTGATATTACCTATCAAACCGGCGGTTCATACCTTGCTCAGGCACTCTCTGTGATTGATCTGATGACGGCTGTATTTTATCGATACCTCAAGCTTAACCCATCTCAGCTTGATTGGGATGGACGTGACCGTTTTCTTCTATCTCCAGGGCATTATGCCCTGCCTCTTTATGTTATCCTTGCCAACCTGGGTTATTTTGACTCAAGTGTTCTGTATACCTTTAAAGAAAACGGATCCCCTGCTGAATTAATCTCTCATCGCCATACGCTGCCAGGGGTTGAGATTAGCGGCGGTTCCCTGGGTCAGGTGCTTTCCATTGGTGTTGGCATGGCTCTGCATGCTAAGCTTAGAGCAAAGGCTCATAAAATCTTTGTTATGATGAGTGATGGTGAACAGGATGAGGGGCAGATATGGGAAGCCGCATCATCTGCCAGCCACTTTGGATTGAATAATCTCATTGCCCTTATAGATAAAAATGGCTTTCAGGTAGATGGCCCAACTCAAGGGGTAATGAACATGGAGCCATTAGCAGAGAAATACCGTGCCTTTGGCTGGGATGTGGCAGAGGTGAATGGAAATGAGATGGACGAAATCGTGAAGGCACTGGATGAATTTGTATCTAAAGGAACAAAGCCATGCCTCTTAATAGGGAATACCATCAGGGGCAAGGGTATCTCTTTTCTTGAGAATAATATTGATTTTCATTACACAAGACTGGATAAATCGTTAAAGGATAAAGCAAACTGCGAGTTAACAGGAGACTGGGATGCAGGAATGTAAATACATACTGGCAAAGTCAGGTCAGGATTTTGCCCCTTATAAACGGGCATTAGTTATGCTTGGGGAATCAAACAAAAGGGTAATTGTTCTTGGGGCAGACCTTTCAAACTCTACAGAGATTGATGGCTTCAGGGACAGGTTTCCAGACAGATTTTTTAATATTGGTGTGGCAGAGCAGAATGAGATGAATATTGCTGTTGGACTGGCTATTGAGGGAGAGATACCCTTTGTCCATAGCTTTGGTGTTTTTGTTACTCGCAGGGTATATGAACAGGTATGCGTTCAGGTAGCCATGCAGAATATAAATGTTAAGATAGTCGGCAGCATCCCTGGTTTAACCTCCCGTCTTGGTCCTACCCATCAAGCCATTGATGACCTTGCCCTGATGCGAACCCTGCCCAATATGACAGTAATTGACCCGGCAGATGCGACCGAGATACTTCAAGCCGTACCAGCTATTGCTGAGCATTCTGGTCCAGTTTACATCAGGATGATGAGACGCGAGGTGCCACTGATATTTGATCCTGAAAAATACCATTTTCAGATTGGCAAGGCAGCTTGCATCCAGGAGGGTCAGGACGTAACCATTATTGCCTGCGGGGTTATGCTGCAAAATGCCCTGGCAAGCCTGCCCCTGTTAGAGCAAAACAACATCAATCCTACCCTGCTTCACATCTCAACCATAAAACCCATAGATACAACAGCCATTATCGAGGCAGCAAGTAAGAGCCGTCTGATAATCACTATTGAAAACCATCTCATAACCAATGGATTGGGCTCAAGCATAGCAGAGATAATCGCTGAAAATGGGCTTGGGAATACCCTTATTCGTATGGGGCTCAGGGATGAGTTTGCTGCCCCTGGCACACAAGAATATTTGTTTGAAAGGTACCAGCTTAACAGCAGGCATATTGTGGAGAAGATTCTTGAGGGGTTGAAAAACAAAAAGTGAGAAATTATCGACCTATACTTATTTTTACCTTGCCGGAAACAGGACATCTGATACCTGAACGCTTATGGTTGTAACTGTCAATAACCATCTTATAACTAAAGGATTATCTTCCAACCACAATCCTCGAGAGCGTTGCAAACAGTTTCAGATTTGACATGGGTTTTGGAGATTTCAGTAGAA
>JASEHA010000372.1 GCA_030018795.1 bacterium | reverse complement strand
TGGGCAATTCTATGAGGATTGTGTGATTTGAATTTTGCTTTATCGAATATTCAGTATTAGTCAGCCAGCAATTCTCATTTTGACTTTTAGACAAGATTAACAGGATTAACAAGATGTTTAATCTGTCGCATAACTATTGCATGAGACAACTCTCGTGGTTGTCCATCGTTAGATTTACACAAGACGCAGGGGCAAGGAGGTAGCACCTCTGTTACCTGCAGAGTGGCTCACTCTGCCAGAGTGGCTCACTCCTGCCCCTACTATACGACAATTGATGGTTGACACGACACTACCTTTGCTTACGCAAGCGGATATTTTTGGGTGTAACCTCCAGATACTCATCTTCAGCTATAATTTCCAATCCGCGTTCCAGCGTCAATTCCACTGGCGGGGTTAATTGAATAGCCATATCTGAACCTGAAGCCCGCATATTGCTAAGCTGTTTACCCTTGACAGGGTTAACAACCATGGAATGCCCCTTAGATGTATTGCCGATAACCTGTCCCTTGTAGACATCTACAGTTGGTCCTATAAATAACACACCGCGACCTTGAAGGTTAGAAAGAGAGTATGCTGTTGCCTTGCCGGTTTCTCCAGAGATCATGGAACCAGTACTGTGTTTTTCGATTTCACCGGCATATGGCTTAAAACCAATTGTCTCGGTGCACAGAATCCCTTCTCCCTTAGTATCGACAACAAACTCACCTCGATAACCCAGGAAACCGCGGGTTGGTATCTGGAAAACCAGGCGAATATGCTTTTGTTCTGGCTGCATTTCCAACATCTGTCCCTTTCTCTTGGATAGTTTTTCGATAATAATACCAACGCATTCTTGCGGTGAGTCAATGGTTATTTTTTCAAATGGTTCATACTGATTGCCATCTATCTCCTTAAAAACCACCTGTGGCTGGGAAACCTGAACCTCAAACCCATCACGACGCATATTCTCCAATAAGATAGCGATATGCAATTCGCCGCGGCCATAAACCTTGTAATATTCAATGGGTGAAAAATCTATTTTTAAGCCGACATTGATCTCCAGTTCCTTTTCCAATCGCTCCTTTATTTGACGGATGGTGACAAACTTTCCATCCTTGCCGGCAAAAGGGGAATTATTAACCAAAAAGTTTAAGGAAATCACTGGTTCATCTATCTTGATAGCTGGTAGAGCATCCTGTGCTGCATCAATACAGACCGTATCACCTATATAAATATCTGGCAAACCAGCTATCATCACAATGTCTCCGCTGACGACAGATACTGCTTCTTTTCTTGTTAAGCCCTCAAAGGTAAATAGCTTGGTAACAGAGCCAGAGGTTGTCTCACCAGAGTGTGTTTTAATACAAACCCTGTCACTAATCTTTAGCGACCCCTGCCAAACACGGCCTATGCCCAGTCTGCCCAGATAATTATCATAGGCTAAATTAAATACCTGAAAAGCAAAAGGCAAGGATTCATCAGCTATTATCGGTGGAACATGCTCTAAGATTGTATCTAAAAGCGGCATAAGATCGCTGGAATCATCGCTTAATTCCTTTTTAGCAATTCCTTGTTTAGCAATGGCATAAACCGTAACAAAATCCAGTTGTTCATCATTGGCACCCAGATCCATAAAAAGCTCTAATACCTTTTCATGAACCCATTCTGGCCGAGCCGATGCCCTGTCAATCTTATTAATAACTACAATCGGTTTCAACCCTAAGGTTAATGCTTTTTTTAAGACAAATTTGGTTTGAGGCATTGGCCCTTCCTGGGCATCAACTACCAGAAGAACAGAATCAATGGAACGCAGTACCCGTTCTACCTCTGAACTAAAATCCGCATGACCAGGGGTATCCACAATATTAATCTTGGTTCCCTTGTAAAAAACCGAGGTATTTTTGGAATAAATGGTAATACCTCGCTCCTGCTCTAAGGCATTGGAATCCATGCTTACCGTATCATCAGTAACCATACCTGTTTGACGCATCAAGGCATCGGTTAAAGAGGTTTTGCCATGATCAACATGAGCAATGATAGCAATGTTTCTAATTTCCATAATTAATGTCTGCTCCTTGTGTTTAAATTATTGCAAAAGGGGTCAAGGGATGGGTTGACCCATCTACTCCTCTTATGAATTCGAATACCATAAATCAATAGGTTGTTACTCGATGTTCAAGTTTTTTAACCTACGATAGTCAAATTTTTTAATA
>JASEHA010000371.1 GCA_030018795.1 bacterium | reverse complement strand
AACCTATTGTTTGCATTAGGCATTTTAGATTGTAGGCACTTGCCGATTTCAGGTTGAACATCTATTTTAAGACAAAATCCTTAATGCTGCCTTGATCAAGTCTTCAATTCCTGATGTATTGCTTTGAGTTGCAGCTGCCTTTTGCACAGCCATTTGTGCGGCTGCCTTTTTATATCCTAATGAGACAAGGGCAAGGATTGCATCCTCTTTTATATCCTCTTCAGGAAGAGAGGCAGGCAAGGGTGAAGAGGTTGCCTGGGCAGAGAATTTTTCCTTTAGCTCCAGGATTATTCTCTGAGCGCTTTTCTTCCCTACGCCGGCAACACCAGTCAATCTTTTGACATCCTCCCGAATAACAGCATGTTCAAACTCTTCTACAGAAAGTGAGGAAAGCACAGCTAAGGCTGTTCTGGCACCAATCCCGCTCACAGAAATCAGGGCAAGGAATATCCTTTTTTCATCAGTAGTAGAGAATCCATAAAGAAGAAGTCCATCCTCTCGAACAACCAGATGGGTAAATAAGGACACATTGTCATTGACTTGAAGTAACTGATGGTAGGTAGAAAGCGGGATATTCACCCCATAGCCAACACCATTGACATCAATCAAGACATATGTTGGCAGCTTTTTTATGAGTTTGCCAGAAAGAGTATCGATCATTTAATGCTCCACGGATAAAGTGTAACCAAGGGAAAAGGGGAAATAGGGGAAAATGGTCAAAAATAGATTGAGTGAAACGAAGTTTCACTCAATCCTGCCCACATTACGAATTGTGGGCTCCCTTATAATAGACAACCACAAGAAGGTAGCACCTCTGGCAGGTTGCAGCTACATTTATTGTAGCTGCAGGAGGAAGCTCCTCTGGCAGACTTGTCCCTGCCATTTACCACAAGCGTACATTTACAAAAACAAATGTCATGGTGTACTACTGTCGTGTCAACCTTAATCTGTTGCATGAATCAACCAATCAGGGCGGGGAAACCCCGCCCCTACATTAACCTATACGACAATTGATGGTTGACACGACACTACCACTTTCCTCAAACAATTCGGAATCAACAAGTAGCAGCTTTTTTTATCATGCCTTGCTCTCTTCCATTACGAATTGAATGCATCAAGTAGTACACAATAAGAGACATGAAAGACGTTGCAATCAACCCAGGGCGCCAGGGCACCAGTCAGTTTCTCACGGTGTCTGGTGTCTGGTGCTCTGGTGCCCTTCCTATCCTTCCTATCGGGTTGTTGAAAAAAAATAGGGTGAGGAATTGAAGCTTAATGGTATTTTATTCCAATGTCTAAGTTCAGTTGCTCTTATAATAAGAACGACATGAAACTTCAGAGGTTACCTTAAGCCTTACATTTTCCTCACCCATTCATAAACGTAAGCAAATTATAAGCCGAGTTTTGTGAAAGGGAAAAATCCCTTTTGATGATCATCTATCTGGGATAAATGTTACCATTTACCTCAAGCGACCTACCCGAAGGAAACAATGGGCCACTGTCTTTGAGTAAACCTCAAAATCCTTCCTATTTGGTCTTGCACCGGATGGGGTTTTCCAAGCCAGAGGATCACTCCCCTGCTGGTAAGCTCTTACCTCACCATTTCACCCTTACCTGAGCTCTCAAATCAGCCAGGCTAATCACAGAATCGATTCACCTTGCATAACCAGATATAGGCTATGCATTCAACTTAACTTGGCTATTTGAGCTAAAACACATGGAACAATCATCCAAAACAAGTTGTCTTCTCTCCAATTGCGAGTTCAAATAACAAAAATAAGGAGCATAAACAACCACTTTCAAAAGCTGCTCTGATATCTCACACAACAGGCTTTTTTTCACCTTTTCGCCTTTCCGCCTTTTCGCCTTATCATCAAAAATAAGCAGCCATCATCAAGATTGTTCCCCCATCTCTCACCAGATTAAACCTGGCTGATTGAGAGCCATCGGCGGTGTATTTTCTGTTGCACTTTCCTTGAGGTCTCCCTCACTGGGTATTACCCAGCATCCTGCCCTCTGGTGCTCGGACTTTCCTCTGTTGCTGTCCAACAGCGATCATCTAATTTGCTTACATTTATTATATACACTATTTTTTATGATTTGTCAAGTATTTTTTGTGCTTTGTCAAGAAATTTTTTTGGTGAGCGTTGCATAGCCTCTCCCGCCATATCTACACTCTTAAGCACTGCTTGACTCTATTT
>JASEHA010000370.1 GCA_030018795.1 bacterium | reverse complement strand
CACATTGCAATTCCAAACATTTAAAGAATCACAAATTATGACGACTTAGAGTATAGTATGATGATGAACCGGATGAGCTTAATCTTTAGCGAAAAAAGTCGAAGGTTTTATAAAACCTTCGACTTTTTCGCTTTCTTTAATCCCCTCAACTCAATCCATACCTTTTTAGCTTCCAGTAAAGAGAAGACCGTCCAATCCCTAATGCTTCTGCAGTTTTTCTCTTGTTTCCCTGATTATTTCCAAGCATTTTTCTAATGGCTTCTTTTTCCATCGTATCTAAGGATGTTTCATTAGAAAAGCTAAGCCACATGGGATCTTGCAAAACCATAGTATTTGGTTTAATCCTGTCAAGATAAGGCAAAGAAATAGCGATATCATCAATAGTAATAGATGAACCATTACAAGAGATGATTGCTCGGGTAATAACATTCTTAAACTCTCGCACATTTCCTGGCCAACTATGTTCTACTAATCTCTCCATTGCACTGGGATGAACTGTAGTTACATCCTTTTTGAATTGATTGCTTGCTTTAGACAAAAAATATTCAGCAAGAAAAGGAATATCATCCTGTCTCTCTCTTAATGGAGGCAGATAAATCTGAAAGGTAGCAAGACGATAATACAGATCCTCACGGAAAACCTTTTTTTGGATATTATCAGCTAACTGCTTGTTAGTTGCTGAAATAACCCTGGTATTGATAGATATAGATTTTTCACTTCCAACCCTGGTAATGATTCCTTCTTCCAATACCCGGAGAAGTTTTGCTTGTGAAAATATATCCATATCCCCAATTTCATCCAAGAAAATAGAGCCTTTATTTGCCAGCTCAATCTTTCCCTTTCGATCACGATAGGCAGAAGTAAAAGCACCCTTTTCATGGCCAAAAAGTTCACTTTCCGCTAATTCTCGTGGTATAGCCGCACAATTAACAGGGACAAATGCAGAGGTTGTTCTATTACTGCATTCATGAATTGCTCGCGATGCCAGTTCTTTTCCTGTCCCTGTTTCTCCCTGAATAAGAACAGGCATATCTGTCTTAGCCGCTATTTCAATATCTTTGTACACCCTTTGCATTTTGGGTGAATTTCCAATCATTCCATAAAAACCATTCATTCTCCTCACCTTCCTATTGCCAAATCCCTCCCCAAGAATTGCAAGTGGCAGAATTAATGGCTAATGTCCATGCAGGGTTTTTAGACTTTAGCTCCATTTTTTTAACGTTTAGTATCATTTTTTTTACAAAAAACTTGACAATATTAAATAAATGTTGTATATTTATTTATTGAGAACAAAAAAGGCAGTTGTATACACTAATAGCGTATACAATTACAAACTTAAGATAACCTGTCGGGGGTGTACTTAGATTTTCCTTTTTCACTTCTCATGCCCCTTAAGATGTTTAATCGCTTCTTAAGGGGTTTTTATTTAGTAAGCATTCTTTTGTCAACTATTATTAAAGGCTGACCACTTACTATATTACAACTGCCTATCAACAAAAAAAAAGAGACCTATAGCCTCCCTCCCTTTTTTGATATTTAGTTGGTATTAAAAAAAATAAAAAACCACAGCTATGCAAGTATCATGCTACACCCCTCATCCTTTTTCCTTAAAAGGCATACTTCTTCTTATACTACAATTTTTCGGTATGGGAGCATTCCTTTACCCTGTGGTTCTACGAAAATATATATAAAGCGGACTAAAAGAAATTTTAAGTCCATCAATTTTTCGAGTTAAATCATAGATGATGAAACAATTATATCTATTCTTATTATACTTGTCAATAAATTTTTAAAAAAAAAAATAATATAAATGGATAACTCATAAGTATTGCTTATGTTACAAACTGATAGGAAAATACCTCTGTCCTGTTTGAGACAAACGCTGTTATGGATAGAATTATTGCATCTTGTATTATTATGAGAGGTTAAGAAGAAAACTTAATTCTGTGCTTTTTGGGGACAAGAATAATTGCTTGACATATATGAGGATAAACCAGAAAAGATAATAAGCATAACATATGATAAGAAAAGCAAAGAATAATTGAGATACTTGAGTGAAGAATGTTGCTTCAGGTTGTTTAGGATAAAGGGTTATGGGATTATAGGCTGAAGGCTATTACTCGATGTTCAGGTTTTTACTGGTGACCAAGCAAAGAGGAGAGAAGTCGTGAAGGCGAAAAAAATGGGATTCGATGAAAAACGA
>JASEHA010000036.1 GCA_030018795.1 bacterium | reverse complement strand
CGCATCTACAAAAAAACTGCCCTTTTCCCGGCTTTAGCTTCATTAAGTCTTTAGTTCTAACTCTTTTTTTAAACGCTTCCTGTTCCTCTACATTTGCTCATGCTATGTACCATCCCTACTTTGCGACGTTTTATTCCAATCGATTTTAAAAATTTACACACTCGATTCTTGCTACGATTAACTCCTGTAATTTCTTCTATCTTGCTCACCGACTCCTTGCTTGGTCATCAGTAAAAACTTGAACATCGAGTTATAGAACAATGACTTATGAATTTTTGTAAATGCCTCATCAAAAATTTGCCTTGACAATTAATGATAAGAATGCTATATTAATCCTATATTAGGCTGAAGGTAGATAGAGTGAAGACTGTTAGGCAGGAAAAGAATATAATAACCTAACAGCCTTTAGCCTTCAGTCTTTCAGTCTTCAATCTATTTACAAGGAGATGCTGTCTATGAAATCATTGGTTATTGTCGAGTCGCCGGCAAAGGCAAAGACAATCAATAAATATCTGGGAAACAATTATCAGGTGCTGGCTTCTATGGGACATGTCCGTGACCTGCCTGCCAAGAGTTTAGGTGTGGATGTTAAAAAGAACTTTAAGCCTACATACGAGGTTATCTTAAGCAGGAAAAAGACTATGGCTCAGCTTAAGGCTGCGGCAGCCTCTGCAGACAAGATATTCCTTGCCCCTGACCCTGACCGCGAGGGAGAGGCAATTGCCTGGCATCTAGTTCAAGAGCTTGGGGCTGGGAAAGGCGAGAAAGGCGAGAAGAAAATATATCGTCTTACATTTCACGAGATAACCAAACAGGCTATCAGTGAATCTATCAAAAACCCAACCAGTATTTCCCAGGAAAAGGTAGATGCTCAACAAGCAAGAAGGATTCTTGACCGTCTGGTCGGCTATCAGATTAGCCCTATACTTGGAAGAAAGATAAAGAATGGTTTAAGTGCCGGCAGGGTTCAATCTGTGGCTGTTCTTCTGATAGTGAACAGGGAAAGAGAGATTTTAGCCTTTGTCTCTGAAGAGTATTGGTCAATTATGGCTAACCTCAAGAAGCACAATACACAGGCACAAATAACGGCTAAATTGGAAAAGATTGATGACAAAAAGACTAATATCACCAATAAAGAAAGGGCAGATGAGATATTGGCTGACCTCAAGGATAAGGCGTTTATTATCTCTGCTATTGCCAAAAGACAAAAAAAGCAAAACCCTGCCCCGCCATTTACCACAAGCAAGCTTCAACAAGAGGCATCACGAAAGCTCAAATTTACAGCCAAAAAAACCATGTCTGTGGCTCAGCAGCTCTATGAAGGGTTAGATATTGGCGAGGATTCACCGGTTGGGTTGATTACCTATATGCGTACAGATTCTGTGCGTGTAGCCTCTGTAGCTCAGGAAGAGGCAGCAGCTTATATTAAGAAAAAGTATGGCAAGGGATATACCCCTGAAAAACCGCCAGTATATAAATCAAAGGCATCTGCACAAGAGGCACATGAGTCTATTCGACCAACATCTGTAGGGTATGAGCCTGAATCAATGAAACAATACCTCACTCAGGATCAATATCGGCTGTATAAACTTATCTGGAATAGATTTGTTGCCTCACAGATGACATCTGCCCTTTTAGAAATAACCACAGCTGATATTCTGATTCAAGGGAAGGCTAAGTATCTGTTCAGAATAACTGGTTCTGTGGTTAAGTTTAACGGCTTCATGGCTGTTTATGTTGAGAGCAAGGATGAAGAAAATGATGAGGAGGAAAAGGAGGCAAATGAAAAAGTTTTGCCGCCGCTTAATGAGGGTGAAAGGCTTGACTTGCTTGGATTGGAAGGGAAACAGCACTTTACTCAGCCCCCGCCAAGGTATACAGAGGCTACATTGGTTAAAGCCCTTGAAGAAAAAGGGATTGGCAGACCAAGCACCTATGCCCCAACTATCAGCACCATTCAGGATAGAAAATATGTAGAAAAACAGGATGGCAGCTTTAGACCAACAGAGATTGGAATACTTGTAACCGATGTCTTGATTGCTGCCTTTCCTGATATAATTAATATTGATTTTACGGCTAAGATGGAGAATGAATTAGATAGAATTGAGGAGGGATCGATTAGCTGGACAACTGTTCTCAATGATTTTTATCAGCCATTCTCTGAGGCATTAAAGAATGCAGGGGATAAGATCTCTGATGTTAAGAAACAGCAGGAAATATCAACTGATGTGAAATGTGAAAAATGTGGCAGCCAGATGGTAGTCAAACTTGGACGTCATGGAAAGTTTCTGGGATGCCCCAATTATCCTGAATGCAAGTATACAACCCCATTTGAGGTTGATGACCAGGGCAATATCAATGCTGCTAAGGTAGCAGTAGTTGATGCAGTTTGCGATAAATGCGGTGCACCTATGGTGCTTAAAGCAGGTAGAACGGGACAGTTTATGGCCTGCTCTGCATATCCAAAGTGCAAGAATGCAAAACCGTTAAACAAAGATACCGGTGAGGTTAAAGAGGTTAAGGCTGAGCTGACAGATGAAAAATGTCCAAAATGCTCACAGCCCTTGATGCTTCGCGGCGGCAAGCATGGCGACTTTCTTTCCTGTAGCAAATATCCAGAATGCAAGTATACCAAATCCGTTGGCATTGGTATTACCTGTATGGTTATTAATGAAAATGGGCAGGAATGCGGCGGTAATATCGTGCGTAAGCCATCCAGAAAGGGGTTTTTCTATGGGTGTGATAAATACCCTGCCTGTAAATTTGCTACATGGGATGAACCCACAAACAATAAATGCCCAAACTGTCAGCAGATGCTGGTCCGAAAGGTGAAAAAAGGCGAAGAGGTAATGCTTTGCGTGAATAAGGGGTGTGCTTATAATGAGGGAAGATAGACAGGTGTGAATGGGAGTATGTTAAATGAAATATCTGTTGCATGAGTTAGATGACAAAGAGGTTGAAAAACTTGTTACTTTGATCTGTAACCAAATACTGGGTAAACTCTGTTGGACATAATCCTAATGTATTTACCAGTGATGTTAAAAACTTGAACATCGAGTGATACTCTGGTAACCGGTAACTGGTAACTGATGGCTGGTGATGAGAATCCGTTTCCGTGTGCTATTATTTACATATGGTGATTAATGAAACGAATTATTTTTTCATACGTATCCACAAACTCAGGCCACAAGATTGCTGCTGATGCGGTCAAAGATGTATTGCAGCAGAAGTCTCCTGAAACCTCATTCCTTGAAATAGATGCACTGGGTTATTTTTCACCTGTAGTTAAGGGAATAATCCTGACATCTTATCTTGAACTGATAAAATCAGACCCTCATGTCTGGGAATACCTCTATGATAATCCTAAAATAGTTAATCTTACAACAAAATTGAAGGAGATATTGAATACATTAAAGTCAAAAAGGCTGAAGAAAAAGATACTCAACGGCTTTCAGCCAGATGTTGTTGTCTGTACCCATGCCTTTCCATGCGGGGTATTTTCTGCCTTAAAGAAAACCAGTATGAATAATCTTCCCTTAATAGCCATTACTACAGACTTTGATATTCATGCCTACTGGTTATATGAAAATGTCTCCTGTTATCTGGTGGCTAATTCAGAGATAGCTGATAAATTAATCCATTACGGTATTTCTGCCAAAAATATTGAGGTTACTGGCATACCGATTTCTGGCAAATTCTCTAATATCGAGGATAAGCTGGTTGTCAGGAACAGGCTGGGATTAGAGGATTTGCCAACCATTCTTATTATGGGCGGGAATTACGGGATTGGCTCTATGGAAAAGATTGTCACCTACTTGAATCTATTACCCCAACTTTTTCAGATAATCGTGGTTACTGGAAGGAATAAGGGTCTCAAGCAAAGATTAGAAAGATTGACCAAACAAATAAAAAGACCGATGAAGATCTATGGATTTGTTCACAATGTTCATGAGTTGATGCAGGCATCAGATATTCTTATCAGTAAACCCGGCGGACTTACCTCTGCAGAAAGCCTTTGCTGCGGTTTGCCCATGATTATTGTTAATCCTATTCCCGGACAAGAGTATCGTAATAGTAAATATTTAGTAAAACATAATGCTGCCATAAGGGTATCTCATGCAAATGAGGTAGATGATGCAGTTAATGACCTGCTTCGAAAGCCAAAAATATTGAAAAGAATGCAAAGTAGTGCCCTTTGTCTGGCAAAACCAGATGCTGCTGCAATGGCTGGAGAGATCATAATGTCGTTTTAGCTGGTGTCGATTAGTTATTCTCAGACATCACTTGAAAATTTCAGCCTCACAAAATTTCGTTTGCCATACTGAACAACCATACATTCATTAACTTCAGGCATCACAACAAATTCTACATCCATCACCCGTTCATTATTAACCCGTACCCCGCCCTGACTGATTAATCTGCGAATATGGCTTTTTGATGAAACAAGACCTTTTTCAGCAAGCATGTCTACAAGCTTAACACTATCTGGCACACAAATCTCTTGCATCTCATCCGGCAGCCCCTTTTGGCTGAACACTCGTTCAAACCCCTCCTCAGCTATTATTGCCTCGTCCCTTGAATGATAGAAGGCAACAATCTCCCTTGCCAAAAGCTGTTTTGCCTTTTTCGGGTGCAAACATGAGATGCTTTTAATATCAATATCTGTCAATAGCTCAAAGTATCTCGGCATAATTGCATCAGGGATAGACATTATCTTGCCAAACATATCCTTTGCCGGTTCTTTAACACCAATATAATTTCTATAAGACTTGCTCATCTTCTTTATCCCATCCGTACCCTCGAGCAAGGGCATGGTGATAACTGCCTGCGGAGCCTGTCCATAATCACGTTGCAAGTCACGGCCGACAAGAAGATTGAACTTCTGGTCTGTTCCGCCAATCTCTACATCTGCCTGAAGATGCACAGAGTCATACCCCTGCAGCAGGGGGTAAAGAAACTCAAGGATGGTTATTTCCTTACCTTCCTTGTATCTCTTGGTAAAATCATCCCTCTCCAGCATCCTGGCAACCGTATAATGAGATGAAAGCTCCATCAGCCCTGATGTTCCTATAGCCTCAAGCCATTGACTGTTAAAGACAACTGTGGTTTTTTCACGGTCTAATATCTTAAACACCTGCTCCTGATAGGTCTCAGCATTATTTGCAATCTCCTCTGCAGAAAGCCTTGGTCTTGTCTGCAGCCTTCCGCTTGGATCACCTATTTTAGCTGTAAAGTTGCCGATAATAAAGATTATCTCATGCCCTAACTCCTGGAATTGTTTCAATTTGCGAAATACCACCGTATGTCCGAGATGAATGTCTGGAGCTGTTGGGTCTGCCCCAAACTTTATCCTTAATCGTGTCTTTTTACCTATCCTTGTCTTTAGCTCATCCTCAGATATGACCTCAACCGTACCATGCTTGATAATGCTTAATTGCTCATTTATTTCCAATTGTGTACCTCCGTTATAATAATGAAGAGTAAAAAACCTTTACTTTTCACTCCTCACCTTCAAGCTCATCCGATGACTGTTCTCCAGATTCTTAAGTGGACAGTAGGCATAATCTAATTGATAATTGCCAATCTTCCATCCTATGCCAAGGGTATAGTCATTCTCAACGGCATTGTATCCTGTCCGCAAGAATAATACATTTGCATAGTTGTATTCAAGCCCAACAGACAGTCTTAGATCCTCGTTTTTGTACCAGATAATATCCCCTGTCAAGAGCAATTTATCGCTCTTTTGTGCATAAACCTCACCACCCATGCCAAATCTCAAGGATAATGGAAGCTCGTCCCGTTTTTGGTGATACTTAAGCCCAATACCTGCATTAGAAACAGCCATAGCTGTACTGAATCCTCTTTTTCGATAGAGCCAGCCCATGTCCAATCCACAGCCTGCGGCTGTTGCTCTTTCAGCCAGATTACTTGTAATTATTTTTAAGCCATACCCAAGGCAGCTATTCTCTGTTATTTGATGACCAAAAGCCATTACTGCTACCCAATCATTTTGGCAACGAATATCTTCTACAGAGCCGTTAAGCCAGAAAACAGGAAAATTCTTGCCATTTAAGCAGATTAGCCCGCCAGATAAATAACCTTTATCTGTTGGCTGACCATATAATATGGACGAAACACTTGTATCCATTGGACCATCAATACAGGAAAAGATTGCTTCCCTTGACCAGCATTTTGCCATGCAAGCAGGGTTACAGTAAATGGCATCAATACCATCAGCAACAGAGACCTGCGTCCCAGCCATGCCATTTGCCCTTGCCCCAATTGGAAATCTCAGCACCTCAGCCCCTGTTCCGGCATAAACAGTTGCAGTAAGGGTTAATAGAATAAAGTATATAATCCAGATATTGTTCAATATCTCTTACCTCCGTTTTCCTCCGCATAAGTGCATAATGCGATTATGCGGTCTTATGCAGTTTCAATAATTCTTTATTGCCGAGTGATGATTCCATCATTCCCCATCCTCTCCGCTTTCAAATTCCTTCCCCATACGGTATTTGATGTCGTAGTTGATGATGAAGTCTAATTTTCCGTAACCGTTCACACCCCATAAAAAAGATTAAAGAATAACAGCAAATCTCCGATAATAAGTATATGAAGAATATCATTTCACACAAACAAGATACGAAACTACAGGCGAAAAATGTAGAACTACAAACAGTAATTATAGAACTGCAAAAACGTATTGTCGAATTAGAAACAGAGCTATCAAAGCTTCGCAAGAATTCTTCCACCTCTTCCAAGCCACCATCTAGTGATATTGTAAAACCACCTAAGACACCTGCGACAAACACTGCAAATAAACGAGAAAAAGGTGGACAAGAAGGCCATCCCAAGAATGAACGTTCACCGTTTACTTCTGAGGAACTGGACAGTGTTACCAACTACACACTTGATGCTTGTCCCGATTGTGGCGGCTTACTTTGTTCTTCGAATGAAGCTCCAAAAGTTATTCAACAAGTTGAGATTATTGAAAAGCCAGTTCGGATTGACGAACATCGTGGTTTAGCTTATTGGTGTAAAAACTGTCAAAAAGTTCATTATGGCAAATTACCGCCGGAAATAGAGAAAGGTGGTTTGTTTGGACCACGCTTGACGGCAGAAACTGCCTATATGAAATGTGTATGTCATGCATCATTCTCAACCATTCGAAAATATCTCCGAGACGTTGTTGGCATAAAAGTATCTCGTGGTTATCTCTGCAAATTAATTCAGAAGGTTAGTAATGCCTTAGAGCAGCCATACGAAGAACTGTTAAAGCAACTGCCTTCTGAACCATGGTTAAATGTAGACGAAACTGGCCACAAGGATAATGGAGACAAATTCTGGACATGGTGTTTCCGTGCCAAAACATATACATTATTCAAGATTGTTGACTCCCGAAGCTCAAATATTTTATTTGACATTCTTGGCAAACAGTTCTTAGGTGTCCTTGGATGCGATTACTTCTCAGCTTATAGAAAATATATGAAAAACTGTGATGTCCGTGTTCAGTTCTGCTTGGCACACCTAATTCGAGATATTAAGTATTTGACAACACTGCCTGATAAGGCTACAGTTATTTATGGAGAAACCTTGCTGAATGCTGTTCGTGATATGTTTGGAGTTATCCACAAAAGAGAAACAATGGACGAGAAAACATTCAATTTGCTTCTCACTAAAACACATCAGGATATCTTGCTCAAGGGGATGTCCAATGTACCCCAAACAAAAGAATCGCAGAATATGGCAAAACGTTTCCGTTTGCATGGAGATGCCTACTTTCGATTTATTACAACACCAGGTATTGAACCCACCAATAACTTAGCAGAGCAAGCCATTCGCTTTGTTGTGATTGATCGAGTAATCACTCAAGGAACTCGCAGTGAACAAGGTCGCAAATGGTGCGAACGTATTTGGACAGTGATAGCTGCTTGCTCCAATCAAACTCATTCTGCATTTGAATTTATTTACAATGCAGTGCAAGCCTCCTTTTCCCCCTTTTCCTTAAAATCAAATTAGTCCTTCTCTTTTGCTAACACCCCTGTGAACGGTTACTCAAAATCTTTGTAATTTTCAAGTGAAAAAACATTGCATTTTAGATAAAGATATGATATAGTGTAATAGATATGGGGCAGATGTAGAATTCAGGAGTCAGGAGTCAGAAGCCAGAAGACAGAATTGCAACAGAGTTGGTTTCTAATATTTACAGCCAAGGGAGACAGTTACACATCATTGTAATACTCGATGTTCAAGTTTTTTGCCTCCATTGGCACTTTAGTAGTAAAACAGTGCTGTGGGATCTCCTACCTGTCAAGCTGGAAGCTTGAGTTGCATTCTGACTTCTGGCTTCTGTCTTCCAGCTTCTGACTTCCAGTTAGCAAGGATTACAAAATGGATGGGATATTGGTTATTGATAAGCCTGCAGGCATGACATCGCACGATGTAGTGGCTATTATGCGACGGATTGCCGGACAACGCAGGATTGGACATGCTGGAACACTGGATCCAGAGGCAACAGGGGTATTGATTATACTCCTTGGGAAGGCAACACAGCTCTTTGAAGATATGAAGAAGACACAAAAGGAATATATTGCCGGGATAAAGCTGGGTATTACTACTACCACTCAGGATGCCTGGGGAGAAAGGCTCACAGAAAATACAGAATTTGAGATTAAAGAGACAGCAATAAAAGCAACTATGGAGAGATTCCGAGGCAGGATAACCCAGATTCCTCCTATGGTCTCAGCTATCAAGCATAAGGGCAAACCGCTTTATAAGCTTGCCAGGGCTGGACAGGTGGTAGAGAGACAACCACGAGAGGTGAATATCTTTGAGTTGAGTCTTTTGTCGTTTGATAATGAAAAGCAGGAGGCAATCATCAGGGTTATATGTTCATCCGGCACTTATGTGCGGACATTGTGTGCTGATCTTGGGGATGTGCTTGGGGTTGGTGCTCATATGTGCTCACTTAGAAGGATGAGGGTAGGAGAGTTTTCCATAGATAACGCTGTAACATTGGAGGAATTGGAGAAGGGAATGGCTTTGAATGAGGTAGTACTGCCTATAGATAAAGTGGAACCTATTGCAAGCATTTTACTCCCCGCTTTCAGCTGACAGCTGAAAGATAATGGCTGAACACTGAACAGTTTACGAGGTTTGTTATGAATGTGATACATGAACTTCCTTTTTTTCTCCCAAAGGCATTAAAGTGCCAATCCAGCGTGGTGACTGTAGGCATCTTTGATGGGGTACATCTTGGACATCAGAAGATTATTATTGATGTTGTTGAGAGTGCCTTGATGAGTGATGCTGAAAGCGTGGTTATGACCTTTGACCCACACCCAGAAGAGGTGATTTTGAGCAAATCACCGCCGTTTTTGCTGCCATTAAGTGAAAGGATTAGCTTGATTGAATCAATGGGTGTCTCCCTGATGATAATCAGTGATTTCACCACGCAGATATCTGGTATCAGTGCTGAGGAGTTTGTTCGGGATATATTGGTTGATAGATTGCGAATGAAAAAGATATGCGTGGGCTATGATTATGGCTTTGGCAAGGATAGGGCAGGCGGGATTGAACTCTTAAAAGAGCTGGGGCAGGTATACGGCTTTGAAACAGAGGTTGTGCCGCCAGTTAAGATAGACAATGAGATTGTGAGCAGTACAAATATCCGTTGCTGCATTGCCCAGGGTAAGATAGCTCAGGCAAATAATATGCTTGGACGCAAACATACAATCAAGGTGTCTGTTGTCCATGGGGATAAAAGGGGCAGGATTTTAGGTTATCCTACAGCAAATTGTTTATGTAAGGAGGATATCCTCTTGCCATGTATTGGGGTTTATGCTGTCTGGGTATGGATAGATAACATCCAGTATAATGGTATGGCAAACATAGGCTATTGCCCGACATTCAGGGGAGAAGAGTTAAGGCTTGAGGTGCATCTGCTTGATTTTGAAGGGGACTTGTATGAGAAAGAACTCTTTATAACCTTTATCGATAGGATCAGGGATGAGAGGGTGTTTGATGGGACAGAAGAGTTGCTTGAACAGCTAAAAGAGGATGAAAGGATTAGCCGCAGGATGTTAGTGTAGCTGCTTAACTATTGAAAGGGCACTCAAGGATTTTGCGGCATGGTTCAAAACGACAGGCTGTGTAAAAACTCGATTTCTCAAGGCTTGCTACACAATATAAAGTAGCAAGCAACCTTGCCGTATCAATATATTGTGGTGCTTGCTCATGAATTTTGACTTTTTACACAGCCTGACGAGAGTTGTCTTTTGCAATAGTTATGTAATAAATTAAGGTTGACACGACACTACTACTATTAACACCATTATAAAAGGAGGCATATTCTATGCGTAGTGATGTGATGAAAAAGGGGCTTAAGGCTGCTCCTCACCGTTCCCTGTTTAAGGCTATGGGTTATACAACCGAAGAGATTAATAGGCCATTGATTGGCATTGCAAATTCAGCCAATCAAATAGTGCCTGGCCATATTCATCTTGACAGAATAGCTGAGGCTGCTGCAGCTGGAATAAGGATGGCTGGAGGGACACCAATAGAATTTTCTACCATTGGTGTTTGCGATGGGATTGCCATGAATCATGATGGAATGAAGTATTCATTGGTCAGTCGAGAGATAATTGCTGATTCTGTTGAGATAATGGCTAAGGCTCATCCATTCGATGCCATAGTGTTTGTTCCCAATTGCGACAAGATAGTGCCTGGCATGATGATGGCTGCTGTAAGGCTAAATATCCCCGCTATCTTTATTAGCGGTGGGCCAATGCTGGCTGGAAGGTTTGATGGCCATCCAGTTCAACTTATTTCTATGTTTGAGGGCATAGGAAGGGTACTAACCAATAAGATGAATGAATCAGAGTTAAATGCCTTAGAGGATGCTGCCTGTCCTGGATGTGGTTCGTGTGCAGGCATGTTTACGGCAAATTCAATGAATTGCCTGACAGAGGCTCTGGGCATGGGACTTCAGGGCAATGGGACAATCCCTGCTGTTGAGGCAGCCAGGATACGCCTGGCAAAAGAGGCTGGGAAAAAGATAATGGAATTATTGCAAAATAATATCCGTCCAAGGGATATTATCACGGAAAAGTCAATGTCTAATGCCATTGCTGTGGATATGGCTCTTGGATGTTCAACCAATACGGTATTACATCTTTCTGCTATTGCTCATGAGGCAGGGATTAGCCTTGATCTGAATAAATTTGATGATATAAGCAGAAAAACGCCTTATCTTTGTGATATGTGCCCTGCTGGTCCACACTTCCTTCAGGATTTGAATGAGGCTGGCGGAATTCCATCGGTGATGGCTGAATTGACCAAATTAGGGCTATTAAACCTTGATACAATGACATGTACCGGTTATAGTTTGGGGGAAAATCTAAGAGGCAGGAAGATACTCCGGCATGATGTTATTCGTACAATTGATAACCCCTATCATCCTGTAGGCGGAATTGCTATTATGAAGGGCAATCTTGCTCCAGATGGGTGTGTAGTCAAACAATCTGCGGTTCTGCAAGAAATGATGGTATTTTCCGGAACAGCAAAGGTTTTTAACTCAGAAGAAGAGGCTACGGATGCTATTATTACCCATCAGATAAAAAAGGGTGATGTTGTGGTTATCCGCTATGAGGGACCAAAAGGCGGTCCTGGTATGAGAGAGATGCTTACCCCTACATCAGCTATTGTTGGCATGGAGCTTGACAGCCATGTGGCGTTGATTACAGATGGCAGATTTTCAGGCGGGACAAGGGGAGCAGCCATTGGTCATATCTCACCAGAGGCAGCCGAAGGCGGTCCAATTGCCTTAATCCAAAACGGTGATAAGATAAATATTGATATTCCTAATCGAACGATTGATATAGATGTTTCATCAGAGGAACTATCCGAAAGAAGAAAACAATGGAAACAGCCAAAACCAAAGGTAACTACAGGAGTATTAGCCAGATATGCAGCTCAGGTTACCTCTGGCAGTACAGGTGCAGTGCTCAAATAGTTTTGTGATATGCGACCAAGGCGAGAAATAGAGACGCAAAAATTCGCGTCTCTACAATCGGAGGTAATAATGAAAAAGGTAGCTCTTATTATCATAACCGTAATTGGCATTTTATCTATAGCTAAAGATAGTTTTGCTTATGGGTTATTGACTCATATTGAGCTGGCTGCCCAGACAATAAAGATATTAGGGGCAGATGGCAAGAGAATATTAGATGTTTATTGGACATATCTGGTGCTTGGAGCAATTGGTCCTGATCTTTTCAATAAAACCCCAGTTAGCCGCATACTTCATCATAATTTATTGACAAGATTTGCTGTAAGAATGTTAGATTATATTAAGGGGATAAAGGATGGGGAAAAAAAGGATAAGCTCATGGCATATGCCTATGGTTATTTAACCCATATTGCCGGCGACATTCATGGTCATCCATTAGCCCATCGTCTAAGCAATCAAAAAGAACATAATATGCGGTTATTAAAGGTGTATGCTCATCAGGATCTGCATATTGCCATGAAGTATCATTCTAAACCTCATAGCTATGATGCTCAAGTACAGATTTCCCTTTATTCACTTGACGGAGATATTGCTCAAATGCTGTTTGAGGTATATAATAAGATAAACACTGAGGGGAAAGACATGGATTGGAATACCTTGATGTCATGTTTTGATCGGACAAAATTTAATGTCTGGCTGTTAAGCCTTCAGGCAAATAATTCCTTTTTCAGGCAGATATTTATGCCGTTTTCCCCAAGTTCCAGGTATACCATAGAATTTGATCATAATTTTAGTACAGCAAAGAAAACAGCAGAGCAATTCATTTCTGCAGGACATTCATATCTTTATCAACTACCATGGGAAAAGGATTTTGGAGATGTGTTTAATGAGGGGTTAGAAATCGATTGTCCTCTGTGTCTAAAAGGGTCTTAATCTATGCGACTGTAGATAATTGGCAAGCTTTTACTCGATGTTCAAGTTTTTAACCTACGATTCCTTCAGTCAAAAATAGAT
>JASEHA010000369.1 GCA_030018795.1 bacterium | reverse complement strand
GAATTTCGTGGATAATGCGATAAACTGTAGCATATTTCAACCACACAGGTCGAAAATTCGTGTGAGTTCGTGGCTAATCTCTGTATGCTCTGTGTTCTCTGTGGCGAGAAAATATAAAAATTAACAAAGCAAGCTAATGTCTGACACCACCTAAGTACGCCACTACGAAATAATCTTTACCCCATCCATATAATCCTGAAGCACCTCTGGAATAGCTACGCTTCCATTTGCTTGTTGATAATTTTCCAGAATAGCAACCAGGGTTCTTCCCACAGCCAGTCCTGAGCCATTCAGTGTATGGACAAATGATGGTTTTGCTTCTGGTGTTTCTCGAAACCTTATGTTTGCTCGTCTTGCTTGATAATCCTCAAAATTGCTACAGGAAGAGATCTCTTTATAACATCCAAGACCAGGCAGCCAGACTTCAATATCATAGGTTTTAGCTGCCGAAAACCCTAAGTCACCGGTGCAAAGAACAATCACCCGATATGGAATGCCCAGTAATTTTAACACCTCTTCTGCATTTTCAAGAAGTTTTTCCAGTTCATCATAAGAATTTTCAGGCTTGACAAATTTAACCAATTCCACCTTGTTAAACTGATGCTGCCGAATAAGACCGCGGGTATCCTTGCCATAAGAGCCAGCCTCTGCCCGAAAACACGGGGTATATGCCGTATAATAAATCGGCAAGCTTCTTCCATCAAGGATCTCATCCCGATGGATGTTTGTTACTGGCACCTCAGCGGTTGGTATAAGGTAATAATCTGTACCATTACACTTGAACAGATCCTCTTCAAACTTTGGAAGTTGTCCGGTACCAGTCATGCTGGCAGAATTAACCATAAATGGAGGCAATATCTCCTGATAGCCATGTTTTTTGGTATGAAGATCCAGCATGAAATTGATTAATGCCCTCTCTAATCTAGCTCCAGCCCCCTTATAAAGACAAAACCGTGCCCCTGTTATCTTTGCCGCACATTCAAAGTTCAGGATGCCAAGTGCCTCGCCAATATCCCAGTGCGGTTTTGGCTCAAATGTCATCTCATGGGGATTGCCCCACTTTTTTACCTCGACATTGTCCTGCTCATTTTTCCCTATAGGCACGTTTTTCTGTGGAATGTTTGGGATAAGAAGGATGGCGGTCTTAATCGTATCCTCAATCTCTCTTAATGCTCCATCCAGATTCTTTATTCTTTCTGCAGTCTCCTTCATCTTTTCCAACAAATCATCTGTTGGAATACCCTGTTTTTTTCGTCGGCCAATCTCTTCAGAGGCGACATTGCGTTGACACTTTAATTGCTCCGCCTCAACAAGGTTTTTTCTCCTCTTCTCATCTGCCTCCAATAATTCATCAAGAAGTTTCTCCACAGTTCCACTGCGAGATGAAAGCCTTTCTCTGATCATCTCTGGATTTTCGCGAATAAGTTTAATATCTAACATGCTGTTTCTCTCCCTACTTCAATTGTTTTTGTGCTACCCCTACCTTGTCATCTTCCGTGATATCTCAGCCGCTCTTTTAGGTTCCATTTTGGCTAATACTGCTGATGTTACAGAGCTATTCATTTTTTTAAGAATATTTACAATCTGACGATCATCCATGTTCTGAAATATCTCGATAATCTTTTTTGGGCTCATCTTTTCAAAGCAGGTAGCCTGTTCCTGCCATTTATCCTCTTCAGCCTTTTTTTCAGATTTTTCTTTTTCCCAGGCAACCTTTTCTTGAAAAATCTCTTGCTCTACCTGAGAAATCTCTTGTTCCTTTTTCTTAAGCTCTTGTTCCTTTTTCTTAAGCTCCTGTTCCCATTTCTGTAGTTTTTTCTCTTGTTCTTCTTTGTTCTTTTGAATGGATTCCATTTTCAGGTCAATAGTCTCTTTCCAATCAACCTTTTCCTCTTCTTCAACATCCTCTGTCATCGGCTGATTAGGAGCAAACGCAGAGCCTATGATTGGAAGTTTCTGGAGAACCTTATCCTTATCATAGACACCAAACATATCCATCAGGAAAAAAGAGGCAATTAATAAGCCAAGAATCAAGCTTAGTAGAAAAAACACAAGAATAAATTGACCAATACCAGAGGTACTGCCTTCTTTTTTTGTCTGACCTGCCATTTTAAATTCCTCCTTGCATAACAGAAAGTGAAAAATTAGGGTGGTATCTTATACTCGATGTTCAAGTTTTTTGCCACCATTGACACTTTATCAGGGCGGGGAAAC
>JASEHA010000368.1 GCA_030018795.1 bacterium | reverse complement strand
GTAAAATCTGTACCATTTTTACCTATGTGGTAATTTCCAACCGCACAGGTCGAAACATTGTTTGTTCAGGCCATAATGCTGAATGATTTCAAGTGCCTTTCTTGCCTCATCTTCCGTATACTCGAAATCCAGAAGCCACATAGATCCAACTACTATCTTCCATCGTCCATCTATCTGTTGCACTTCCGCATTTGCAGGATTAAAGGGGATAGTGTCTTCTGGTACTTCAATTACTATCTCATTTGCTGCCTCCGCAATTTGATGTCCAGCCATGCTAAAGACAAATAATGACATCATTGCAAGTAACATCATTGGTTTCATTAACCATTGCTTAAGCATTGTATTTTCCTCCTTTTGTAATTTTTACACACCCTCTAACTTGAGGGTTGTTTTAAGTTTGTATATATCAAAGCATTGCAAACATTCAAGCTGTGGTGGATGGATTCACTGCTGCTTAGAAGTATCGACCGAATCCTCAGGATTTAACTCCTCCACATCCCTTTACCAGCTTCCAAAAAATTCCCGAAAGGCTTGAAATGTTCGAACAATGCTTGAATTTGTAAGGCATATCCGCAATTGCTCAATAAAATGTGGAATTCTCGTAAAGAAGATAAGTGTTCACAGCATGTTGAAATTACTTACGTTCCACAAGATATTGAGTAGTTACGTATATCCCAAAAAAAAATCTATTTGACTTCCAAACATACTCATGTTATACTAAATAACAATTCATACAAGGGATATTGAAAAATGAACTGGTTACATAAAGAATTACGAAACACTATCTCTCAAAAATTCATGGATATGGGCAATCTTGCCTTAGCTACCTTAACATTTGCTGCGATATTAGCTAATGAACCCACTCACTGGTGGATTCCTGCAGGTGGCATAGCTCTCTGGTTTTTCTTCTACTCTATTGGAAGTATCTTGCATAAAGGTGGTGGCATTGATGATTAATGCAATGTTTATGCTATTTGGAGTTGCCTTGATAGCTGGTATTTTTGCCATATTTGTTCTTTTGCATGACCGCAAAGAGCGGCGATTGCATCAGAGTAAGTAACAACTACCTCACCTTCATGAATATCTGTAACATTACTATTGCAAGAGCTTATCCCTATCTGATGAATTTGCACGTCTAAAGCCGTGCCATATGAGATTACCAGCTTATAACTTAAAACCCTACTGTCGTTGACACCCTTGTTGTCCTGTCTAACTTACCAGATGGGAAATTCGCAACATCCAACTGCCAGCGATCAAACCTTATACCCCCGCCGTAAGTCAAACCATTCAAGTCCTCTTCCTTGCTAAAGTAGCCGACACGACCGATAATACGCTCAGTAAGCAAGGCTTCAACTCCAAGATTTCAGCCAATAAAATTATCATAAAACGGTTTGATAACATCGCCGGTAACGAGCACATCCTCTCCTATTTTGTAGGATGCACCTATCTTTAAGGTAGTAGGTAATTCATCTGACTGATAATGGTCAATATGCTATATCTTTGTGCCCCAATCCTTCAGAACAGCTCCAAGTTTAAGCCCTTTTATCGACGGATGATAGATAAGCCCGAAATCAGCAGCATAAGCTTTAGCATGCACATAAAAAACCTTAGTGGATATATACTTCAGATTCATACCAAACGAAATTTGCGATTTATTTCCTATTTCCGTTGCATAGGAAAGAATAGCAGATATATCACTGGTCTGAAAGCTGCCTGTTTTTTCATACTGCTGAGTATTAGGATTATAACCAGTGATTATATGGCTGCCTGAATGCAGATACGTTGCCCCGCCACCAATAACACTACCTGATTCAAGCGGGCAGGCATATACTATCCCGTCATAGTACATATCATTGAACAGGCCATGATAAAGGTTATTATGCATCATAGTAACCCCTTCCTGATCCTGGGAAGCAAGTCCCGCAGGATTCCAATAAACCGCAGTTGGATCATCTGCCACCGCTGTAAATGCCTCACCCATAGCTGTTGCTCGTGCACCAGCACCAAAGTTGAGGAACTCACATCCTGTATCAGGCCTTGCCTCAACCAGATGGACACTGCCAATCAATACCATAAACATACACAACACAAAAGATCTTAACATGATACACACCTCCTTGAGAATTTAACCTGAAATCGGCAAGTAAATAGTGTAGACGTAGTCTAAGATTCTATCTTGGTTGTAATTAGCGATATTTCATGCTGATAAAAATACCAA
>JASEHA010000367.1 GCA_030018795.1 bacterium | reverse complement strand
AATGGAATAGCTTCTACTGCCACAATAGAGGTTATTCCAGGGGCATTTGTTAATCTCAATCTTACAGCACCTGCAACAACAACAACCTTTGCTCCATTCCAACTGAGCGTTAGTTTATATGACAACGATGGCAATCCATATTCAGGCCCTGTGGCACTGACTAATACCACAAAATCTATCACCCCGAATATGATTAATCTGGTCTCAGGTATCTGGGCAGGCTCAGTCAGTATTACCAGATCACCAAATGGGGGTAAAGATGTGATTATTGCTGCCTATAATGCAGTGGAGGCTGGCAAAAATGTTACTTCAACAATCCCAATTACTGTGTTTATAAGCAGTGAGCAGGGAGGCACGGTTGTGGGTGTAAATCAGAAAAAAGAGGCAAGCATAGAGTTTATCGGAACAGTTACCACAAATATTATAGCCAGTATTGCCACATCAACCCAGCTTCCAAAAGAGCTTCCTGGAATAATCAAATTTGCAGGGGTAGTCTATAATATCGAGCTTAATGATGACCAGGGCAACCGAGTGGGGACAAGCACAGGAGGAATAGGAAGCTGCACCGTACAACTTCCCTATCTTGATGTTGATAACAACGGCATGGTTGATGGAACAAGTATCAGAGAGCAGGACTTAGTTATCTATCAGTGGGTAGAAGCAACACCTCTGGCAGATGGGTTATGGCTACCATTAGAGACCACGGTGCTTGTTACAGAGAATGTTGCTCATGCTTATGTGCCTCATTTTTCTACCTTTACCCTGGGGGCAATACCAATTATCACCACCAAAGATAATCTTAGCAATATAGTTGTTTATCCAAATCCATGCAAACCGCATTTACCAGGGCATAATAAGATTACATTTGATAATTTGACCTCAGAATGTAAGATCAGGATTTATGATATAGTCGGTGAGCTTGTGTATGAAAAAGAATCTACTGGCAGTCAGAGTAAGGTGGAATGGGATATAACTACTGGTGACGATGTAGCTTCTGGGGTATATTTCTATGTAATTACCAACCCTGCTGGAGAGCAGGTGATTGATAAGGTGGCTGTGATCAGGTGATCGGAAAAAGCGGTATTCTATATTTCCTGATCACCGATCACCAAGAATTTAATTAAGGGGGTATAACGAGATGAAAAAGTATTTAATTGTAGCGGTTATTTTGTTGGGGGTATGGTTGACAATCATACCATGTCAAGCAGAGGCCGCCAGAGCTGACGCCGGGCAATTTCTAAGGATAGGTGCCGGGGCAAGGGCCAGCGGGATGGGTGAGGCGTTTTGTGCTGTTTCGGATGATACCTATGCCCTTTACTATAATCCGGCAGGATTATGTCAATTAACTCAAAAACAGTTGAGCTTCACGCATAATAAATGGCTAAGAGACTTGCGTTATGAGTCCTTACTCTATGCCAAACCTTATAACCTGAAGGAACTGGGCGCCTGGGGAGCAAGCATTTCTTGTTTAGATATGGATGAGTTGATAGGACGAGATAAGGATAGTAAGCCAATAGAAAACTTTGGAGCAAAGGACGTTGCTATTCAATTAAGTTCTGGTTTAATGTTTGGCACTGATAAATCCTTTGGGATGTCATTAAAATATGTACAACAAGCGATAGAAAATGAAGACAGCTCGGCCTTAGCAGTTGATATTGGACTTCTATCCCAGAACCCATTAAAAAATATTAAATGGGGCATGGCTATTCAAAATATCGGGACAAGGATTAGGTTTATCGATAAAAAAGAAACACTGCCGTTTATTTACAGAGGTGGTATATCATGGAAGGTACCAGAGGATAACCTGCTCTTAGCAGCTGACATAACTAAGCCGATAGATAATGACTGTAGATTAAGCTTTGGGTTAGAACATTTAACCACAGCGGTCTTAACATTGAGGTGTGGCTATACCTTTAAAAAAGATTTAGATAACGTCTTTAGTTTTGGAGCAGGATTTAACTTTCCTGTTTACCAGATTGACTATGCCTATGTGCCTCATGACGATTTAGGGGGTACCCACCGTTTTTCAATTTCGTTTCGAGCTTTTAAAGACACAGATAAGGATGGTGTGTATGATGGACTGGATATATCCCCGGATACGCCTGCAGGAGCAGTGGTAGACAAAAACGGCTGCCCCATAGACACAGATAAGGATGGAGTTTATGACGGGCTGGATATATCCCCGGATACGCCTGCAGGAGCAGTGGTAGACAAAAACGGCTGCC
>JASEHA010000366.1 GCA_030018795.1 bacterium | reverse complement strand
TGCTGGTAAAATCATAACCTATAGCTGATTGTGGAATTTAGATGCGTTTGCCCTGGGGGCATTGCCCACCCTACCCTGAAGATTAAGTGTCACGAGGTACTAGTGCTCTAATGTGCCCTCTGTGGTTAATCTTCCCACTGTTTACTGAGCGGTTACCTGTTCCATTTTTTTAGCTTGACTTAAGTATCCTCACATGGTATAATATAAAATCAATATAAAGTCAAAGAATATAGGAGAAACTATTATTATGCTTGCAACGATAAAACATGAAAAGTTGAACTGCTGGATACAAGAAGTAGCTGAATTATGCCAGCCTGATTCTATTTACTGGTGTGATGGAACAAAAAAAGAATACGACAGTATGATGTCTCTAATGATTGAAAGTGGTATGGCAATTCCTTTATCAAAACGGGCAAACAGCTTTTTGTTTCGTTCTGATACAAGTGATGTGGCAAGGGTGGAGGACCAAACCTATATAAGCACCCTGACACAGGATGAAGCCGGTCCGACTAATAACTGGATTGATCCAGCCGAACTTAAGAAAATAATGACTGATTTGTATACTGGATGTATGAAAGGTAGAACATTGTATGTTATCCCTTTTTCCATGGGACCTATTGGCTCACCAATCTCTAAAATAGGCATTGAATTAACCGATAGTCCCTATGTTGTTTGTAACATGCATATTATGACCAGAGTAGGAACAAAAGTGCTTGAGGTTTTAGGAACTGATGGGGAGTATATACCTTGTGTGCATTCAATTGGTGCACCATTAGCAGAAGGTCAGAAAGATGCGTCATGGCCTTGTGCTCCTATAGAAAAAAAGTACATCAGCCATTTCCCTCAAGAGAATCTTATCTGGTCTTTTGGCTCTGGATATGGGGGAAATGCTTTGTTGGGAAAAAAATGTCTTGCTTTACGCATTGCCTCAGCTATGGCTAAACGAGAGGGCTGGATGGCAGAGCACATGCTCATCCTTCGGTTAACAAATCCTGAAGGGCGACGTTTCCATATTGCTGCTGCCTTTCCTTCAGCCTGTGGCAAAACTAATCTGGCTATGCTCAAACCAATGATTGAAGGATGGAAATGTGAATGTATTGGAGATGATATTGCATGGATGAAAATCGGAACTGACGGCAGGCTCTATGCCATTAACCCAGAAGCTGGATTCTTTGGGGTTGCTCCTGGCACTTCCTATGACTCCAATCCTTCAGCGATGGATAGCCTTAATAAAAACTGTATCTTTACTAATTGTGCCCTTACTGATGATGGCGATATCTGGTGGGAAGGATTTGATGGTGAGACACCTGCTCATGCTATTGACTGGAAAGGAAATGACTGGACACCTGAGAGCAAGTCTTCGGCTGCTCATCCGAATGCTCGTTTTACAGCACCTGCAAGTCAATGTCCTGTAATCTGTCCTGACTGGGAAGATCCAAATGGTGTACCTATTGATATTTTTGTATTTGGCGGACGTAGAGCAAGTGTTGTACCGCTTGTAAATGAGGCTTATGACTGGAATCACGGGGTTTTCCTTGGCTCTACAGCTGCTTCTGAAACTACAGCCGCCAATATCGGTGAAGTAGGCAATCTACGTAGAGACCCTTTTGCCATGAAACCTTTCTGCGGCTACAATATGGGTGAGTACTTCCAGCATTGGCTTGACATGGGCAACAAACTTGGTGAAAAAGCACCACGGATGTTCTATGTAAACTGGTTCAGAAAGAGTCCTGATGGAAAATGGTTATGGCCTGGATTTGGAGACAATGTCCGTGTTCTCAAATGGATGTGCGAACGAGTAGAGGGAAAGATAGATGCAATTGAAACCCCTATAGGCTTGCTTCCTAAGAAAGAAAATCTTGACTTGAACGGATTAAACATCAGCAATGATGATATTGAAGAACTGTTACGGATCGATACTGAAGCATGGCGAGCAGAACTTTCAGATATAGAAAAATATTTTCAACAGTTTGGCAGCCATCTTCCACAACCTCTCTATGCCCAACTGGAAAATCTACGCAACCGTTTTAAATAGTATCGTTGTGTAGTTGCTTACGGTTCTGGTTTAAGAGCTGCGACTTTTCGCTAAAGTGACACTTAAAAATTATGATTGTATAGCGTGCATAGCTTGTCAGAGAACAAGCTATGCACGCTACTGTCGTGTCAACTCTTAATTGTCGGATAGATGAGGTAGATGGGTTAGCACCCATCCTACAATTATATCATC
>JASEHA010000365.1 GCA_030018795.1 bacterium | reverse complement strand
GATCATTACAGAATAAATGGAAAGAATTAGATTTAACTGTCGAAGAAGGAATTAAACAATTAACAACTCTTTGTTCCATGAAAATAGAGGTAAAGGGACAGGGAAGTTGCTGGAAGATTCCAGTTCCAAGGGATCAATCGCAAGCATTATTAGAAAAACTAAACATTTCTCTGCCATCTGTATTACCACATAAAGAGATAGATGTAGACACAAAGAAAAATCTTTCTAAGAAACGTAAGTTACTTAAAAAATAATGAGTTATGCAATATTTGTGCTTGTTTCTTAGGGGGAACTTCCGTGAAAAAGCTATATCTATATTTGATCATACTGTCCATGATAACAGCAGTAAACAATGTCTATGCAAAACACAACACAGGTGCTAAGTATGCGAAAATAAATAACATTTACAGTACGTCTTTTTTTGGTTTGATTTTATAATTCCATTCACCATGGAAATCTGACTTCTCTATACAAATGCTTTCAAGTTCTTTGTCGGTTATTTTTCTACCTTTTTCATAAATATTCTCATCAAGTTTTGCCTTGATCTTTAATCCGGTTTTGGTTTTTGTATTGCCAATCAAGTTGACAACGGTTTCTCTTGTTATCAAAGGCTTTCCTCTCCAGTTCTGAGAAATACAGCAAAACATTCGATGTTCAATTTTGTTCCACTTACTTGTGCCAGGAGGGAAGTGGCAAACATTGATAATCATTCCTGTTTCATCCGCAAATTCTTGTAATTCTGTTTTCCAAAGTCTCACCTTGTACCCATTACTTCCTCCACAGTCAGCAGTAATTAACAGTTGTGTAGCATTGGGATATTCAGCCTTTCCCATTTCATCCCACCAACTTCGAATTGAATTAACCGCAAATTCAGCGGTATCACTACTGATCCCTACATTCACAAATCCTTCATTTTTAAACAGATCATATATTCCATAGGGAGCAACCTTTCCAAGCTCCTTGTTGATAAAATCATAGACATTTACTTCTTCTGGTTGACCTTTTTTGTGATACTCCTTCCCTTTATTAGCGTAGTTTCCAATATTTTCTTTTTTCTTGGTATCCACTGAAATCGAAGGAAGTCCCTGTTCTTGAAATGACTTCACCGTCTCATTGATTTTCTCAAATTGGGCATTCCGATCAGGATGTTTGCCGCCTTCATCTGTCTTTCGGTTGGATTGCAAACTATAACCTAATTCCGAAAGCAACTCCCCAACTTTAGGTTGACTGATCTGGTAACCCTTCGCAACAAGTTCATCACGAAGTTTATATGTACTTTTGCAAGTCCAACGAAGGGGTGATTCAGGGTTCCCTCGAGTCAACGGTTCGACTAAACATTCTAAAGCCTTTAATAAAGTTGGCTGCTTCTGTGTAACTTTCTTGCGTCCGCCACCTTTCATCCGTATACGAGACTTATCTAACCTCTCTTCACTCGTGATTTCTTTCAAACCCAAATAAATTCTTGGACGTGAAATTCCTGTCGCCTTATGGACTGCCATCACGCCACCATGATTGTGAAGACAGTTATAAGCCTTTGCCTTAGCAGCACCCCATAAACGGATTCGTCGTTCATCCAAAAAATCGGAAATATCGTCAAATTCTTTTTTGATGGAAATAATCTTTTCCTGCAACACTGACATTCAAATCACTCCTTTCAAAGTCAAAATTTGTGCTTAGAAAGGAGTATAACATGATTATGCAAAAAATGCAAAGGTTATTTGTTTTTATTTCCTAAAAGCATTAGGTCAAATACCCATAGCCTTTGTCACGGATGGGATGGCAGGATATTCATATCTCAAAGAGATGTTAGGAGAAGGAGTTAAACATCTGTTATGCCATTTTCATTATCAACAAGCTACCAGCCGCTGGGTTAAAGAACACTTCAAAAAGAATGGAGGGAAGGAAGAGGAACAACTCATTAAAGACCGAAAGAAAGAACTAAAGAATGTATTGCAAACCAATGACAAACGAACGGTTAAACGCCGGCTTGAAAAACTCAAAGCAAAAGGAGAGACATCAGGGGTAGGGAAATGGGTTGATGATACAGAAAAAGAATTGCCAAAGCTTTTGCCAGCTATTGGGAGCAAAAAATTCCCAAAAACTAACAACGCAATAGAACGATTCTTCAGAAGTTTCAACCAGTTCTACAAAAGAAGATGTGGCTTTTTCTCATGTATAAGTGCTGCGGTGAAATGTCAAGAAAAAAATGAGCTGATATTTAACTTTTTTGTC